>NZ_JAYMXF010000002.1:0-278935 GCF_048055755.1 Phaeobacter sp. JH204B | reverse complement strand
GGCGCGATGCGACGGTTGATCTTTCTCTCCCTTGTTGGCGGTCTGGGCCTCATGGCGCTGCTGTCGCTGGGGATCTGGCAGATCCAGAGACTGGAGTGGAAAGAAGACCTGCTTCAGACCATCGAGGCGCGCATCGCCGCTGCGCCGACGGCGCTGCCGCTGACCCCGACCGAGGAAGACGACCGTTACCGTGCCGTCACCGTCAGCGGTCGGATCGAGCCGGGCGAACTTCATGTCTTCTGGGTGACCAAGGCGGCAGAGACCGGCTATCGCATCATCGCCCCTCTGGTGACGGAGGAGGGCCGCCGCCTGCTTCTGGACCGCGGGTTCATTGCCTCCGCCGCCAAGGAGCGCGCGCGCGCGTTTGGTCCGGTCACGGTTACCGGCAACCTGCTGTGGCCGGATGAAGGCGACTGGACCACACCGGCCCCCGAAGTTGACACCAATATCCTCTATGCCCGCGATCTGGCCTATATGGCAGAGCGGCTCGACACTGAACCGGTGCTGATTGTGGCCCGCAGCGTCGCCCCAGATGCAGCGGTGACACCACAGCCGGTGACCACGGCGGGCATTCAGAACAATCACTTGCAATACGCGATCACCTGGTTTTCGCTGGCCCTTATCTGGGCCGCGATGACCACTTATTTCCTGTGGCGCTCGCGCCCCAAATCCGAAGGCTGAAGCGATGAAATATATCTCGACCCGGGGCCAGGCGCCCGAGCTGACCTTTGAAGACGCCATGCTGACCGGGCTTGCCCGTGACGGCGGTCTTTACGTGCCCGCGGAAATCCCGACCATGTCGAAGGATGAGATCGCGGCCCTTGCCGGTCGCTCCTACGAGGAGGTCGCCTTTCGCGTGATGCGCCCCTTCCTTGGCGATTGCTTCACGGATGAGGAATTCCGCGGCATCATCGCCCGCGCCTATGACGGCTTTGGCCACGCCGCCTGCGCGCCGCTGGTGCAGCTGGCGCCGAACCATTTCCTGCTGGAGCTGTTTCACGGCCCGACGCTGGCGTTCAAGGATTTCGCGATGCAGCTGATCGGTCAGCTGTTTGAAACCGCCCTGAAACGGCGCGGCGACAGCGTGACCATCGTCGGCGCCACCTCCGGCGATACCGGGTCGGCGGCGATCCAGGCCTTTGGTGGCTTGGAGGCGGTCAATGTCTTTATCCTCTATCCGCATGGCCGGGTGTCCGAGGTGCAGCGCCGCCAGATGACCACGCCCACCGATGCCAATGTGCATGCGCTTGCCGTGGATGGTGACTTCGACGATTGCCAGGCCGCGCTGAAGGATATGTTCAACGACTTCGACTTCCGCGATGAGGTGAAACTGGCCGGCGTGAACTCGATCAACTTTGCCCGCGTGCTGGCACAGGTGGTCTATTACTTCACCTCCGCCGTGTCGCTGGGCGCGCCGGAGCGCAAGATCAGCTTCACCGTGCCGACCGGCAATTTCGGCGACATCTTTGCAGGTTTCATCGCCAAGCAGATGGGCCTGCCCATCGACAAGCTGGTGGTCGCCACCAACCAGAACGATATCCTGCATCGCTGCCTGAGCGGGCAGGGCTACCACAAGGGCGAAACCATTCCGTCGATCTCCCCGTCGATGGACATCCAGGTCTCGTCTAACTTTGAACGCGCGCTGTTCTATGCCTACGGGCAAGATGGCGCGGCAGTGGCTCAGCTGATGGAGGAGCTGAAGACAGGCGGTTTCGAGGTGAGCCAGGGCGCCATGCAGGCCCTGCAAGAGCATTACGTGTCCGGTCGCTGCTCGGAGGAGGAAACCTCCGCCACCATCAAATCCGAACGCGCCGCCTCGGGTGAGCTGCTCTGCCCGCATAGCGCCATCGGCGTGAAAGTCGCCAATGAACAGCGTGACACATCGGTCCCGATGGTGACTCTGGCCACCGCCCATCCGGCGAAATTCCCGGCTGCGGTCGAGGCTGCCAGCGGCGTTCATCCGCCTCTTCCCCCGCGCATGGCAGATCTGTATGACAGATCGGAGCGGGTGACGCGGATCGCCAATGATCTGACCACTCTTGAGACACATATCAGAAAGCACATCGCGAATTGACAGTTCAACAGCACCAACTCGCCAACGGGTTCAGGATCGTCACCGAAACCATGCCGGGGCTGCAATCTGCCGCCATCGGCATCTGGGTGACCGCAGGCGGGCGGAACGAGCGGATCGAGCAGAACGGCATCGCTCATTTTCTTGAGCATATGGCGTTCAAAGGCACCAAGCGGCGCAGCGCGCTGGAGATTGCCGAGGCGATCGAGGATGTTGGCGGCTATATCAACGCCTACACCAGCCGCGAAGTGACCGCCTATTACGCCCGCGTGTTGCAGGAGGATGTACCTCTGGCGCTGGATGTCGTGGCCGACATCGTTCTGAACCCGGTGTTCGACCCGCGCGAGATCGAGATTGAGCGTGGCGTGATCCTACAGGAAATCGGTCAGGCGCTGGATACGCCCGATGATGTGATTTTCGACTGGCTTCAGGAAGAAAGCTATCACGATCAGCCCATTGGCCGCACCATCCTTGGTCCCGCCGAGCGGGTGCGAGCCTTTGGCCGCGAAGATCTGGAACGCTTTGTCTCGGAACATTATGGCCCCGGCCAGATGATCCTTGCCGCCTCCGGTGCGGTGGATCACGATGCCATTGTCAAACTGGCCGAAGAGCTGTTTGGCAAAATGCCCCCCAAGACGTTGATTATGCCCGCAGCGGCCAGCTTCACGGGCGGTGAGGCGCGCCATGAAAAGGCGCTGGAACAGGCCCATATCGCACTGGCGTTTGAGGGGCCGGGCTACCGCGACGATGCGATCTATACCGCGCAGATCTACTCCAGCGCACTGGGGGGTGGCATGTCGAGCCGCCTGTTCCAGGAGGTGCGTGAAAAACGCGGGCTGTGCTACACCATCTTTGCCCAGACCGGCGCCTATGCCGATACCGGCACGCTCACGCTATATGCAGGCACCTCCGGCGATCAGCTGGACGAACTGGCCCAGATCACCATCGACGAGATGAAGCGCGCCGCCAGCGATATGAGCGACGCCGAGGTGGACCGGGCTCGGGCGCAGATGAAGGCGGGGATGTTGATGGGGCTGGAAAGCCCCACCAACCGCGCCGAACGGCTGGCACGGCTGGTGCAGATCTGGGACAAGGTGCCGCCGCTTGAGGAGACCGTGGCGCGGATCGACGCGGTGACCACTGCCGATGTGCGCGCCATGGCCGAAGAGATGGCCCACCGCGCCTCGATGGCTTTGGCGCTCTATGGTCCGGTGGGCGACGCCGCCCCGCTGGCCGCTCTGCAGGAGAGGCGCGCGGCCTGATGTTGCTGACCGGACGCAAGGTGCGTATCGAGACCGAACGCCTGACTCTCAGGCCGCCGGTTCATGCGGATTTTCGCGACTGGGCGGCGCTGCGCCAGCACAGCCAGGGCTATCTCACCCCGTGGGAACCGAGCTGGGCGGCGGATCACCTGAGCCGCAAGAGCTTCACCAATCGGGTCTATTGGGCGCGCCGGGCGGTCAGCTCCGGTTCGGCGCTGCCGCTGTTCCTGATCCGGCGCAGCGATCAGCTGCTGATCGGGGCAATCACCCTCGACAATATCCGTCGTGGGCCTGCGCAGGCGGGCACATTGGGGTATTGGACCGGTCAGCCCTTTGCCCGCCACGGCTATATGCGTGAGGCGATCGGGGCCGTGGTGCATCACGCCTTTACCAAGCTGGACCTCAGCCGGATCGAGGCGGCCTGTCTGCCGGAAAACGCCGCCTCGCGCGGGCTGTTGGAGAGTGCGGGCTTCAAATATGAAGGTGTGGCGCAATCCTATCTGCAAATCAACGGGCGCTGGCGCACCCACGTTCTATATGCTTCCCTGCGCCATGACCGGCGCGGACGCACGCAGGTCGGCCAGGCCTGAGGCCGCGGCGGGCGCGGTCAACGCGGGGGCCGACCCTACAGCACGGCATTAGGAGAGATGCGCATGACCCTGAACCCTGCGGACACCGGTTTTGTCGACCATCTGCGCGCGGTGCTGCCTGCCGATACCCTGCGCCCGGCTGAACCGCGTTATCTGGAAGAGCCGCGTGGCCGCTATCACGGGCAGGCGGGGGTCATCGCCCTGCCGCGCAGCACCGACGAGGTCGCAACGCTGCTGCGGGCAGCCCATGCAGCCCATGTGCCAGTGGTGCCCTATGGCGGCGGCACCGGGCTTGTTGGCGGGCAGATCATGGGTGCCGGGGGGGCGGCGCCGCTGGTGATTTCGCTGGAACGGATGACCGCCCTGCGCGGGGTTTACCCGCAGGAGAACGTTATCGCGGTTGAGGCGGGCATGATCTTGGCCGACGTGCAGCGCGCCGCCACCGAAGCGGGCCGACTGTTCCCACTGTCACTCGCCGCCGAGGGCACCGCCCGCATCGGCGGCACCCTGTCCACGAATGCGGGCGGCGTCAATGTGCTGCGCTACGGCAATGCCCGCGATCTCTGTCTGGGACTGGAAGCCGTGCTGCCAACCGGCGAGATCTGGCAGGGCCTCAGCCGCCTGCGCAAGGACAACACCGGTTATGATCTGCGCAACCTGCTGATCGGGGCCGAGGGCACGCTGGGCATTATCACGGCCGCGTCGCTGAAACTCTCCGCGATTCCGGCCGAACAGGGCACCGCGATGCTGACGGTGGCCTCGCCAGCGGCGGCGATTGATCTGCTGGCGATGGCGCGGGACCAGCTGGGCGAGACGATCAGCGCCTTCGAACTGATCCACCGGCAGGGGCTTGAGTTCCTGCGCGAAACCCTGCCAGATCTGCGGCTGCCGTTCAGCGACCTGCCGGACTGGTGCGTGCTGATTGATCTTGGACTGCCGCAGGGCAGCGCCCCGCAGGATGCCTTGGCGCAGCTGTTTGAGACGGCGCTGGCAGCGGGGCTGAGCAGCGATGGCGTCATCGCCCAGTCTGAGGCGCAGCGGCAGGCGCTATGGTCGGTGCGCGAACATATCCCGGAAGGCAACCGCCGCATCGGCTCGGTCTCCAGCCATGATATCTCGATCCCGATTTCGCGCATCCCCGATTTCATTGTCGAAGGTGGCAAGCGTCTGGCGGCCCTGGGAGATATGCGGATCAATTGCTTTGGCCATCTGGGCGACGGCAATCTGCATTACAATGTCTTTCCGGCGCAGGGGCGGGACCGCAGCACCTATGAGCATCTGCGCGATGAGGTGAAACGCTGCGTCCATGATCTGACCCATGATTACGGCGGCTCGGTCAGCGCCGAACATGGCATCGGGCGGCTGAAGGTCGCCGATCTGGCGCGATATGGCGATCCGGTCAAACTGGCGGCAATGCGGGCGATCAAACAGGCGCTTGATCCGCATGGCATCATGAACCCCGGCGCGGTGGTGCCACTGGCAGACTAGGCAGTGGTGGTACCGTCGTTAGGCCGGTTGCATCCGGGGCCGCGCCGGTCGGCTGCGCATCAGCAGCAGCACCATGATCGCGATGTTGAGCCCGTTCCACAGGATCCCGTTCACAAAGGCCAGCTGATAGGACCCGCTGACGTCGTAGATCCAGCCGGACATCCAGCCTCCCAGCGCCATGCCCAGGATGGTCATCATCATCACGAAACCAACTCGCGTTCCCGCTTCCTCCGGGGGCATGTATTCCCGCACCACCAGCGCATAGCTGGGAACGATTCCGCCCTGCGCCAGGCCAAAGATGGCGCTGACCAGATAAAGCGAGACCATGCCGTCATAGGGCAGGTATAGAAACAGCGCGATACATTGCAGGATGGAGCCCACCAGCAGCGTGCGTACGCCGCCGAACCGATCCGCGACCAGCCCCGAAATCACCCGGCTGACCACGCCGCCGAGCAGCATCAGCGACAGCATCTCGGCGCCCACCGTGGGGCCGTAGCCCAACCCGACGCAATAGGCCACGATATGGACCTGCGGCATCGACATGGCGACGCAGCAGCCAATACCGGCCAGCCCCAAAATCCACTGGAGCTGGCGCGGCGAGAGCCCGGCCCGGGCCGCGTTGCTGGCGGATGCGGCTGCGCTGTGGCCCAGGGCGTCCACCGGGATGCGCCGCCGCAGCACCACGGACAAAGGCACGACCACCAGCAGCGTGACCATTGCCAATGTGGCATAAACGCTGCGCCAGCCGCTTTCGGCCAGCATATCGGCAAGGGCGGTCGGCCAGATCGCCCCGGAGAGGTAGTTGCCACTGGCCACCAGCGCCACCGCGATGCCGCGCCGCCGCTGGAACCAATGCGAAATATCGGCGATCAGCGGACCAAACCCCGCTGCCGTGCCAAGCCCCAGAAACAGATGCGCCGCCGACAGCCAGAGCATATCCGGCGCCAGCATCGCCAGCCCGTAGCTCACCGCACTGAGCGCCGCCGCCGCGCAGAGCGCCAGCGTGATGCCAAACCGGTCTACCAGACGGCCAATCACCAGATTGCCAACGGCAAAGCCGATCATCGTCAATGTATAGGGAAGCGACGCCGCCGCGCGGCCTGCGCCAAACTCGGCTTCGACCGCAGGCATCACCACAATCACCGCCCACATGCCGACATTGGCGACGGTGGCAATGGCCAGCGTCACCAGAAGTCTGGTCCAGGAGTAGCGGCTGTCGAGGATTGCGGATGTAGACATGTCGGCACGCTAGGAGACGCGCCGACATGCTGCAACGATAATAACGCCTGTTACCGGGGGAGAGAGGCCTAAAGGCTGCTATCGTTGCAAAGGGTCTCGGCAGCGACGTCTCGGGCCGCCGCTGCCGATGGTGGGGCTGAGGCATCCCGCGATCCGAAAGGAAAAAGATCGCCGGGCTGCGTTCACGCCACCTGTGGGTGGTGGCCGCGCGAACCGCTTCGCTGGCCGACCCACCCGTAGGCTCAGGGCATGATCACGGTATCAATGACGTGAATGACGCCGTTTTCAGCCTCGATATCGGCGGTCACCACCTTGGCCTCATCGACCATCACGCCACTGTCCAGATCAATGGTGATTTCGCTGCCCTGAACGGTGGCGGCCTTCATGTCATCGACCAGATCACCGGACATCACCTTGCCCGGCACCACGTGGTAGGTCAGGATCTCGATCAGCTTGTCCTTGTTTTCAGGCTTCAGCAGTTCTTCGACGGTGCCCTCGGGCAGGGCGGCAAAGGCGGCATCGGTCGGGGCAAACACGGTGAAGGGACCGTCGCCTTTCAGGGTGTCGACCAGGCCAGCAGCTTCAACAGCGGCGACCAGGGTCGAGAAATCACCGGCACCCGCAGCCGTGTCAACGATGTCCTTTGCGTTACCACCGGCAAAAGCCGAGGTGGTCAGGGCGAGCGTGGCGGCGGCGGTCAGAAGTGTCTTGCGGATCATGAGTACAGTCCTCTGTCTGGGTTACCTGCCTGTGTCGGCATTGACGGTATTACGGCGAAGTCTGCGGTTTGGATCTGGCGGGTTTCCGCCACCTGCATGTTGACAAGAAAAGCGCGCCGCCTAAGCCGCGCGCTTTTGGAACTTCCACTCACAATTATGTGATTGAACGCTGGACGCTCTTTGCAATTAAGGGGTGATCCAACCCTATTTGCAGAGGCTCAGGCGCCTTCGAATTCGCAGAGCACGGTGACATCCATGCCCAGATCTTCGAGCACCTTGCGGCCGCCAAGCTCCGGCAGGTCGATGATGAAGGCACAGGAGACGATCTCACCGCCAAGCCGCTCGATCAGCTTGATGCCCGCCGCCGCGGTGCCGCCGGTGGCCAGAAGGTCATCGACCACCAGAACCTTCTCTCCGGGCTGGATCGCGTCGTCATGGATCTCCATGATCGCCTCGCCATATTCCAGCTTGTACTCCTGGCTGATGGTGGTGCCGGGCAGCTTGCCCTTCTTGCGGATCGGCACAAAACCAACGCTCAGCTGGTGGGCGATGGCGCCACCAAGGATGAAACCGCGCGCCTCAAGCCCGACAACCTTGTCGATCTGCTCGCCCGCATAGGGGTGCAGCATCTGGTCGATTGCCATGCGAAACCCGCGCGGATCGGCAAACAGCGTGGTGACATCGCGGAACATGATGCCCTCATGGGGGAAATCCACGATGGTGCGGATGTAGTCTTTGACAGCAGTCTTGCGGGCCATGGGGTGTCCCCTTTTTGGTCGTCTGGAATGGGTCGTCTGATCTCTGGCGCCTGCGGCCCCTAGCGGGCGACGCGACCAATGATATGTCGCTGATGCTCTTGGCGCAGGCAAGGGGGCGGATGGGGTGGCTGCTCTCAACCGGCGCGGCTGTGGCCTTTCGGAACCAGCGGCGGAGGCAATAATCAACCGTTACCAGACCCGGCGGTCGGTATGCCGAGGCCGCCTCGGCGGCCCCGGCAGCCGGTCAGCCCAGAACCCGTGCGGCAACCGCATCCAGTTTGGCCAGAAGCGCGGCATCGCGTTTTTCCGGCGCCGTCATGATGGCATGTTCCAGCGCGCGGTCGCAGCCATGCGGGCAGGCCTCGCGGGTCGCCCCCAGCAGCGCAGGCAGCCGCTGCACCAGCGCACGGCCCTTGGCGGAATTGCCGGTCAGGGTGGCGATGATGTCGGTGATCTCCACCGCGCCATGATCCGGGTGCCAGCTGTCGAAATCCGTCACCATGGCGATGGAAGCGTAGCAAAGCTCAGCCTCGCGGGCGAGCTTGGCCTCCGGCATATTGGTCATGCCGATCACGTCGCAGCCCCAGCTGCGGTACATCTTGCTTTCGGCCATGGAGGAGAACTGCGGCCCTTCCATACAGAGATAGGTGCCGCCGCGATGCACATTGATGCCCGCGTCCCGCGCCGCGGTCTCTGCCGCATCGGACAGCCGCTCGCAGGTCGGATGGGCCACGCTGACATGCGCCACGCAGCCGGTGCCGAAAAAGCTCTTGTCGCGCGCGAAGGTGCGGTCGATGAACTGATCGACAATGACAAAATCCCCCGGCGCCATCTCCTCGCGGAAGGAGCCGCAGGCGGAGATCGAAAACACATCCGTGACGCCGAGCCGTTTCAGCGCGTCGATATTGGCCCGATAGGGCACTTCGGTCGGCGAATGCACATGGCCGCGCCCGTGGCGGGGCAGGAAGGCCATTTTCACACCATCGAGGTTGCCCGTCAGGATCTGATCCGAGGGCGCCCCCCAGGGCGTCTCAACCGAGACCCATTCTGCGTTTTGCAGCCCGTCGATGTCATAGAGGCCCGAGCCGCCGATGACGGCAATCATTGTTTCCTGTGTCACGTGTTCTGTCCCCTGAAGCTGGTCCTTGTCGTTCTGCCCGAGGAGGCCCCGGTTTGACAAGCGCGACGGGGCATTTGATTGCTGCCGCCCTGTGGGCGGTAGCAAGGCCTTCGGCGAGAGTATTTGGAGAAAGATGACAGGCGGGCGCTATTCGCGCCGGATGATCCCGGTCAAAGCCGCCGCGCCAAGGGCGGTGACGATCCAGCCTGCAAGGGTGAAGACCCAGCGTGCCCACCACAGAACCACACCCGCCGGGCCACGGGTGGTGGAGGGTGCCCAGGCCTCGGTCTGGCCGAAGTCGATGATCGGAACCACGACGTCGGCGGCATAGGCGATGGCTGAGAAGCTTTCCCAGTCGCGGCCGGGAATGGTTGTCTCGCTCCAATGACCGGCGGGCTTCGCAGATCGGTCACTGCGGATGTGAGGGTTCAGATCGCACATAACACGATCTGGTGAAGCTCGAGAGCTGGCGGCGATGCGCTTTTCATCTGCTGGGGAAAGCTCGCCTTCCTGCATCGTCCTTAAATCCGTTATCTTGTTGGCGCCTTGCATCACATATTCTCCAATTCCAATGATGAGAACCGTCCGATGGATTGTGGGCCAATCAAAGCGAGGCGAGTGGTTAAGTGCTGCTAAACGCCTAAGTTTAATGTCAGCAGCGTTGCCGCAATGTTTCGCGTGCGAAACATTTGGGCAGGAGAGCTGACCCATTGGGCGCTGAGCGGGCGGTAACGGGGGCTGCCCTTGCCCCACTGGCGGAATTCCGCTAGGGGCGGGCGCTAACGATACCCTTTCCCGATCACAGGTGACCCCATGACCCGCGGCATAATGGCGACGCTCGCCAAGCAGATTTCACCGCCCAATCTCTCCATCATGCAGGACGAGGGCTTTACCGTGGGCCGTGTGCGCACCGAATTGCTGTCGGGCCTGACCGTGGCGCTGGCGCTGGTGCCGGAGGCGGTTGCCTTTGCCTTTGTTGCGGGGGTGCACCCGCTGGTGGGGCTTTACGCGGCCTTTATGGTCGGGTTGATCACGGCCGTCTTTGGCGGCAGACCCGGGATGATCTCCGGCGCGACGGGGGCGCTGGCGGTGGTGATGGTGGCGCTGGTGGCAGAGCATGGGGTCGAATACCTCTTTGCCACGGTGGTGCTGATGGGGATCTTGCAGATCTTTGCCGGTGTCATGCACTGGGGGAAATTCATCCGGCTGGTGCCGCATCCGGTGATGCTCGGCTTTGTGAACGGGTTGGCGATTGTGATTTTCCTGGCGCAGCTCACGCAGTTCAAAGACCCGGACAATACCGAGGCCTGGCTGGCAGGGTCGCAGCTGATCATGATGTTGGGGCTGGTGGGGCTGACCATGCTGATCATCTGGGGCACACCCAAGATCACCGCCATCGTTCCGGCGCCACTGGCCGGGATCGGCATCGTGGCGGCGCTGGTGATTGCGCTGGGCATTGACGTGCCGACGGTGGGCGATATGGCCTCGATCAAGGGCAGTTTCCCCTCCTTCCACAATCCGTTTGGCACGGGTGAAGGCCTTTACGGCACAGCGCTGGCCCCCTTCACGCTGGAGACGCTGTGGATTATTCTGCCCTATGCGGTGATCCTCGCGGCGATCGGCCTGATCGAGAGCCTGCTGACGCTGAACCTGGTTGGTGAAATCACCGGCAAGCGGGGCGGGGCAAGCCAGGAATGTATCGCGCAGGGGGCCTCCAACGTGGTCACAGGCTTCTTTGGCGGCATGGGCGGCTGTGCGATGATCGGCCAGTCGATGATCAATGTGAAATCCGGCGGTCGGACGCGGATTGCTGGCATTGCTGCGGCGCTGTTCCTGCTGGCGTTTATCGTGGTGGCCTCGCCGCTGATCGAGCAGATCCCGCTGGCGGCGCTGGTGGGCGTGATGTTCATGGTGGTGATCGGCACCTTTGCCTGGAACAGCTTCAAGGTGATGACCAAAGTGCCCATGATGGACGCCTTTGTCATTGTGCTGGTGACCGTGGTGACGGTGATGACCGACCTTGCGATTGCGGTGGTTGTGGGCGTGATCGTCTCGGCGCTGGCCTATGCCTGGAACAACGCCCGCCGCATCCACGCCTATACCCGCGAATCCGCCACCGACAAGGGCGCCAAGGTCTATGAGATCGAGGGGCCGCTGTTCTTTGGCTCGACCGACGGGTTCATCGAGCTGTTCGATGTGGCGAATGACCCGGATCATGTGATCGTGGACTTTGCCCGCAGCCGGGTGGTGGACCAGTCGGCGCTACAGGCGATCGAGGCGCTGGCGGGCAAGTATGAGGCCGAGGGCAAGGCGCTGGTGCTGCGGCATCTGAGCCGTGATTGCCATCAGCTTCTGACCAAGGCCGGGCATCTGATGGTCGATAGCGACGATGACCCTGACTATGCGCTGGCGGTGGACTACTCGGTCAAGACCGGGATCCTGGGTGGCCACTAAGCTGTCCGGTAGCATCTGAAAGAAGAAACCCGCGACACCATCGGCGTCGCGGGTTTTCTCGTTTTACGGTGATTGAACGGCGCTCTTGGGCAAAGCTTGGTCAGTCCGGTGCCAGGGTCTCCAGCATGTCGAGGTCACCGGACAAGAGCGCAGGTTCAGCGCGCGAGATCAGGTCGGCGGGCCAGTCCCACCATTTCAGGCCAAGCAGGCGCGCGATCTGCGGTTTGGTGAAGCGGTAGCTTTGGACGGTGCCGGGGTTGCCGGTCACGATGGCGTAGGGCGGGATTGACCCGCGCACCACCGCACCGGCACCGATGATGGCGCCATCCCCGATCCGCGCCCCCGGCAGGATCATCGCGCCATAGCCGATCCAGACATCATTGCCGATCACCGTGTCGCGGGTATCGGGCTGAAATCCGGTCATCTGCGTCTGATCGAACACCGGGAAAGGATAGCAGCTGAGCCCGTCCTGCGCGTGATTGGCAGAGGCGGTGATGATGCGCACGCCCTCGGCGATCTGGCAGAATCTGCCGATCACCACCCGCTCGCGCGATCCGGCAAAGAGATAGGGCGCCAGACGGCTGGCCCAGTCCGACGGCGGTTCAAAGGCGGAGGCATAGGTGAAGGCGCCGATGGAGAAATTCGGGTGATCAATCGCCTCCGACAGCATCACCGTGCCGGCATGGGCGCTGCCATCGGGCAGGGTGATCGGATGGCGTTTCTTTGGGTCGGGTAACGGCATTTCTGGGCCTCATTCATCCGGGCGGGTGAGGGAAAACAGACCCCGCACCACAGAGTAGTCACGGTAGCCAAGGCGCGCCAGCGGCTGGAAACGGGTCACATCGAAAGTTCCGTCGATCAGGCAGCTGTCGTCGAGATGGACGCCGACCACCTCGCCAAAGACCACCTTGTTGGCGGCGCCGGGAAGGGTCACGATCTGCGTCAGGCGGCATTCCAGCGCAGCCGGGGCGGCGGCGACACGACCGCAGGGAATGGTTGCGCAGGCGGCCATCTCCAGACCCGCGTGGGCAAATTCATCCACCCCCTTCGGCAGGGCTGCGGAACTGGCGTTCATTGCATCCCGCAGCGCGTAGGAGACAACATTGACGCAGAACACGCCGGTTTCGGCGATATTGGCCACGCTGTCCTTGGTGCCGTCCTGATCGTCCTTGGCCGAGGTGGAGGCAAACATCACCTGCGGCGGTTCATAGGCGACGGCATTGAAGAAGGAATAGGGCGCCAGATTGTTGGTGCCATCGGCCGCACGGGTGGAAATCCAGCCAATGGGGCGCGGGGTGACAATGGCGTTGAACGGGTTGTGCGGCAGCCCGTGGCCGCTCTCGGGTCGGTAGAACATATGCTGGTCTCCAAGTCTGAGCCGGAGCGGTAGCCTGCTGGTATTGCTTGCGGATCCGGCTGCCGGGGTTTGCCCAAGGCTTACGCCCGTGTTAGGGCGATGACCAGCCTGCGTGAAGAGTTTGCAGCGCGCTGTGGGGCAAATCCCTCGGTGGTGCTGGGCTGGTCAGCGGGCGGTGACGGCGACGGGCGTGGAGGCGGGCGCGTGATTGAGTTGAAGGCAGAGCAGCCCGAGGACCGCTGGGAGGTCGAGGCGCTATATGACCTGTGCTTTGCGCCCGGTCGCGAGGCGCTGTCGTCCTATCGTTTGCGCGACGACGTGCCGCCGGTCAGCGGGCTGAGCCAGGTGGCGCGCGATCAGGGCGGTATTCTGGCCGGGGCGATCCGCTTCTGGCCGGTGCGGATTGGTGAGGCGGGCCTGCCGGCGCTGCTGCTGGGGCCAGTGGCGGTTCACCCGACCCATCAGGGCGAGGGACTGGGCGGCGCCCTGATCCGCGACAGTCTGGCCAAGGCGGAGGAGCGCGGCTGGAGCAGGGTGCTGCTGGTGGGCGATGCGCCGTATTACCGGCGCTTTGGGTTTTCGCTGCTGCCCGCGGTCGAGATGCCGCCGCCGACCAACCCGGAGCGGGTTTTGGGTCTGGATCTGGCGGCTGGCGGCTGGGCCGATGTGCGCGGCAGGGTTCTGCGCTGGAGCGGGCCGCAGATCCCCGGCTGATCGGGGTGGATCGCAGGCGCAGGTCACCGAGATCTTGAAATACGGGCCGGGAAGACAAACATTTTTTTGGCAACATGAGGTATGCCATGACCGAGATCCTGACCCCTGACACTGCCCTGACCACGCCGCTGGACGCTGCTGCCGTGGAGGCGGAGCTGGAGGCGCTGGCCAAGCGTTACCGCGCCGCCGGTGGGCTGGGCATCCAGATCCTGAACCTGCTGGGCGGCTCGGTTGACGGGCTGCTGGACAAATTGCCTGCGCCGGTGCGGAGCCGGTTGAACGGCGCCACCGAGCAGGCGCTGCAACTGGCGATGCAGGGGGCCAGCGGATCGCGCCGGGTGGTGCCGGATCAGCCGGCGGCGGTCAACCGCGCGGTCAGCGCCGCGATGGGCGCGGCGGGTGGCATGGGCGGTTTGCCCGGAGCATTGGTCGAGCTGCCCGCAACCACGGCCTTCCTGCTGCGCAGTATTCAGGGGGTGGCGGCCGAAGAGGGCTTTGACCCGGAGGCCGAGGGCGTTCGCTTTGACTGTATCCGGGTGTTCGCTGCTGCCGGTCCGCTGGCGGCGGATGATGGCGCGGATCTGGGGTTCCTGTCACTGCGGCTGGGGCTGACCGGGGGGGCGGTGCAGAAACTGATCGCGCAGGTGGCACCCCGTTTCAGCATGGTTTTGGGCCAGAAGCTGGCCGCGCAGACACTGCCGGTGCTGGGGGCCGTGGCCGGGGCCACGACCAATTTCGTCTATTCGGGCTATTATCAGGAAATGGCGCGGGTCCATTTTGGTCTGCGTCGTCTGGCGGTGGCGGCGGATCAGCCACATGAGACATTGGTTGCGCGCCTGCAGGACCGGTTGCTGGCACCACGGTAGCCGCCCGCCCCCCGAAGGCGGTTGCCGATCTGCGGCGGTCTGATGTGGAACACCGGCAGCGGGCGCTTCTGCCCTTGCACTTGTGGGGATTGCAGATTTAATCATCCCCTCCTGATGAAGAGTGATGACGATGATACAATACGCTCTGAAATGCGCTGAAGGACACAGTTTTGACAGCTGGTTCCAGTCGGCAGCCGCTTTTGACAAGCTGGTAGCGGCGGGGATGGTGGCCTGTGCGCAATGTGGATCCAGTCAGGTGGAAAAGGCAATCATGGCGCCCCGCGTGCGCCCCGGCCGTACGGCGGTTTCGCCGGTCGGTGAGGCAGAGTCGCGTGCCGCTGCGGGGGCTGTCGCGCCGCAGCAACCTGCACCACAGGCGGCTGGAGCGCCGGGCGCGCTGCGGGCGGTCCCACCCGGTGCGGGGGCGCTGAGCACCCCATCGGGAGAGCTGGAGGCTGCGGTGGCGGAGCTGCGGCGCAAGGTTGAGAAGAATTCAGATTACGTCGGTAAGGATTTCGCCAATGAGGCGCGCGCCATGCACCTTGGTGATGCGCCGGAGCGGGCGATCCACGGTGAGGCCCGGCCGGAAGAGGCGCGGGCGCTGATCGAGGAGGGCGTGCCGGTGCTGCCGCTGCCCTTCCTGCCCAATAGAAAAACCAATTGAAGGAAGAGCATGTATGCATGTCGTCGTGACAGGAACCAGCCGGGGCATTGGCCGCGAATTGGTCGCGAAGCTGCGGGAGGATGGTCACGAGGTGACGGGCACGTCGCGCGATCATTCCTCCGGTGTGCGGCTGGATGTGACCGATCCCGGCCAGCAGGCGCGGTTTGCCGCCCAGCTGAAGGGGCGACCGGTTGACCTGCTGGTGTGCAACGCCGGTGTCTATCTCGATAAATCAATGGCGCTGGAGGATTACTCTGCCGAGGTCTGGGGCAAGACGCTGGCCGCCAATGTCACTGGGGTCTTTTTGACGGTGCAGGCGCTGTTGCCGAACCTGCGGCTGGCGGCGGATCCGAAGATCGCGATCATTTCGTCACAGATGGCGAGCCATGCCCGTGCGCCCGGCGGCAGCTATGCCTATCGCGCGTCAAAGGCGGCAGCGCTCAATATCGGGCGCAATCTGGCGACGGATCTGCTGCCGGAGGGCATCGCCGTCGGGATCTATCATCCGGGCTGGGTGCGGACGGATATGGGCGGCGAAGAGGGCGACATCTCGGTGCAGGAATCCGTCGCCGGGCTGCTGCATGAGTTTGACGTGCTGA
Source organism: Phaeobacter sp. JH204B (assembly GCF_048055755.1). Classification (NCBI taxonomy): domain Bacteria; kingdom Pseudomonadati; phylum Pseudomonadota; class Alphaproteobacteria; order Rhodobacterales; family Roseobacteraceae; genus Phaeobacter; species Phaeobacter sp. JH204B. Next base: position 263,034 of record NZ_JAYMXF010000002.1, on the reverse strand, counting down.
GCACGGAAACCACGGGCTGTTTTCACACCTGGGATGGCCGTATCCACGCCTATTGAGCGTGTGAGTGAAGACCGGCTGAACAGATCGGCGCGGAAACGAATAAGGCCGGAGCATTCGCTCCGGCCTTTTCTTGGTTTGCAGAGCCCCGTAGGGCGGTGGCTGGCCGTGTCTCAGTCCCAGCAGCTGACCAGAACGGTCATGCCGCTGGCCTGACGGGTCAGCGCCCCGACCGGCAAGGCGGTCGCCTCAGCGCTGGCGTCAGAGGCGGTGACCCCGGCGCTGCTCAGGGCGGCGCGCAGGGTATCGGCATTTGCCGCAAAACTGACCCCTTCTGGCAGCTGGGTGGCGCCTTTGGTCTGGCTCAGCAACATGCCCTGCACGGCGCCATCGGTGGTCAGCACCGGGCCGCCCGCATCGCCCGGCTGGCTGCTGAGTTGCAGACGCGAGACACCGGGGTTGCCGGACAGATCCTTTACATCCTGCAAGCTGCCCCAGCTGAGGCTGGGGGCGCCGAGGACGCCCTCGTAAGAGAAGCCGGAAACCGCGATATCGGACTGAAGCCGGGCGGAGGCGCTGGCCAGTTTGGCGACGGCCATCGGGGCCAGCGCCTCAACCGGGCGCAGCACGGCGATGCCGGTGGCGGTGTCGGTATAGGCGACCTCGGCCTGGTAGTCGTGATCCAGTGTCACCCGGGTGCAGCCTGCAACCACATCGGCGGTGGTCGCCACGCTGCCCTTGGCATCGACATAGAAGCCGGAGCGCGACAGGCGCGGCTTGCGCACGTCAAGGCCCGAGATCAGATCGACATTCTGCGGGGCATCGGCACCGGCGGCGGGATCCAGAACGCCGTCGATGCGTTCGAAGCTGGCCGACATCGCTGCCAGCACGCGGGCGCGCCGCTCGTCGTCACCGGTCGGCCAGACCAGCGTGAAGCCCTTGATTTCGCCATTGGCGAGCCGGGCCTCGGTATAGGAGACGATGCCATTGCCGCGGCCTTCCAGGGTGAAGCTGTCGCCGCTGCGCTGGCGCGGACCGTCCAGAGGGACGATCTCCAGCGTTTGCATGATGTCGTAGAGACCGTAGAGCGTGCGCCGGTCACCGGGCTGGCTGATCAGCAGCAGCTGCGCGCCGAGATCGCCGCTGCTCTTGAACAGGGCAAAGGGAGATTCGTAGCGATCGAAGGTCACTTCACCTGCGGGGACCTGCATCGAAATCCCGGCTTTGGTATCGGTGAGGGGGGCCATGCCAACCGAAATCAGCGGCGCGTTATATTCATCCATCAGCGCCTGACGCTGGGCGGTGGTCAGCACACCGGTGGGCGCGTAGCCGCGGGCCGATTGCCAGTCCGACATGGAGCCACGCGTGCCGCGACCAAAGGCGCCGTCGATGGTGGAAGTATAGAAACCGGCGGCCTTGAGCGCGATTTGCAGATCCATGCGTTCTTCACGGGTGAGACGGGATTCGCTGCGGCGCGCCTCAGCCGGGGTCTCATCGGGGAGCACGGTTTCGATCGGTTCCGCCGGGGCCTGGGTCACCACTGCGGGGTCGATCGGCTCCAGAACCGGGCTTTCGACGGTGGCCTGTGGTTCGGTATTGGCGGTGGCGGCTGTCGGGTAGAACTGATTGCCGAGGTTGCTGCTTAACGCGATGAAGCTGTCGCGCGGGATCTGCCGTTCGGCGCGGTAGACCTGAAGCACCCGGTCGGCATCGCTGCGGGTATAGGGGCCAAGCAGAATGCCATACCAGCCACCGCCAAGCGAGAAGCCGGAGACATCGGGCAGCCGCGCGGCAAATTCCTGCGCTTCGGCCTGGGCTTCGCGCAGGGAGGCGCGGGCGGCAACCTGGATCCAGACCGTCTCCTGCGCGGATTGTTGGGTGCCGGTCTGGGCGGTGGCAACACCTGTAAAGGCGGATGCCAGCGCCATCAGGGACAGTGCCAGCGTAGCAATCAAACTCTTCATCAAAAGGCCTCTATCGGGGTGATCGGTCGTTGGCGCGCACATAACCACTTTCGCGCCGCGAAGGGAACTCCTCTTCGCAGGGGGAAAACCCGGCGGATGGCGCCAAATTCGGCTGATGTGGTCTCAGGGACGCGCTGGAGGGCGGGGGCTGCGTGTTTCAGCGGGGCCGGAGCCGCTGAGGCTGCGATGCGCCGTTGACCCTGCGCCGGGGCTTGCATAGGAAGAACCCCGGATTTGCTGCCCCCATAGGGAAGAAACATGACCGACACCAAAGGCGCTCCGCGCTCGTTCCAAGAGATCATTCTGCGGCTTCAGACGTATTGGGCCTCCAAAGGCTGTGCCATTATGCAGCCCTACGACATGGAAGTCGGCGCGGGCACCTTTCACCCCGCGACCACGCTGCGCGCGCTGGGCAGCAAGGCCTGGGCGGCCGCCTATGTGCAGCCGTCGCGCCGTCCGACCGATGGCCGCTATGGTGAGAACCCGAACCGGTTGCAGCACTACTACCAGTATCAGGTGCTGATCAAACCCTCGCCGCCGAACCTGCAGGAGCTGTATCTGGGCAGCCTCGAGGCGATCGGCGTCGATATGGACATGCACGACATTCGTTTTGTCGAGGACGACTGGGAAAGCCCGACGCTCGGCGCCTGGGGCCTGGGCTGGGAAGTCTGGTGCGACGGTATGGAAGTCAGCCAGTTCACCTATTTCCAGCAGGTCGGCGGCTACGATTGTCACCCGGTATCGGGCGAGCTGACCTATGGTCTGGAACGTCTGGCGATGTATATTCTGGGCGTCGATCACGTGATGGACATGCCGTTCAACGACCCGGACGCGCTGATCCCGCTGAGCTATGGCGATGTGTTCAAGCAGACCGAGGAAGAATACGCCCGCTGGAACTTTGACGTGGCCAATACCGAGGTGCTGCTGCGCCATTTCGAGGAGGCCGAGGCCGAATGCGCCGCGATCCTCGCGCAGGAGCATATCGACCCCAAGACCGGCAAACGCATCATCATGGCCCATCCGGCCTATGACCAGTGCATCAAGGCCAGCCATGTCTTTAACCTGCTCGATGCGCGCGGCGTCATTTCCGTCACCGAGCGGCAGGCCTATATCGGCCGGGTGCGCGCGCTGGCCAAGCAATGCGCCGATGCCTTTGTGCAGACCGAAGCCGGCGGTCACGCAGCGTAACCCGAGGCTGATTGCCAATAGGAGTCCACGGTATGGGCAAGTTCCTTTCGCTGATCCTGATCTGCTCCGGCCTCGCGGCTGGGGCGGCGATGTATTACCTGCAGGTCTACGGCTTTTACGAGGATGTCGAGCTGGAGCCGGGCAAGGACGTGATGCTGACGCCGCTTGGTGGTGGCGCGGCGCTGCCGATCCGCTACAGTGGCTTTGAGGCGATCGACGCGGAGAGTTCTCCCATTCGCTATCGCGCCTGTTTCGCTACCGATCTGAAGCCCGAAGAGCTGGCGCAACTGTTTGTGCTGTCGGATCAGAAAGAGCCGCGCAATGCGCCGGGCTGGTTTGACTGTTTTGATGCCGAAGCCATTGGTCAGGCGCTGGCCGAGGGACGCGCCGAGAGCTTTCTGTCGGTCAAGAATATCTCTTACGGGGTGGACCGCATCGTAGCGATCACCGACGCAGGGCGCGGCTATGTCTGGCATGAGCTGAACGATTGCGGCCAGAAAGCCTATGACGGCACGGTTGTGGGCGAGGAATGCCCGCCCCGGCCAGAGGCGGTCGGAGGCGAATGATGCTTGCCTTTCTGAAGAGTACCGCCCCTCTGGGGCGGCGCAATAGCGCCACCCCGCGGGACGGCGCAGCCCTTCGTTCAGAAGCGGCTCCGTTCCGTCAACACGTATTTTCCGCGCCGCGCGCGGCCATCCGTAAGGACATCTGATGCCTGATCTTCTGATTGAACTGTTTTCCGAGGAAATTCCGGCCCGTATGCAGGCGCGTGCGGCGGAGGATCTGAAAAAGCGCGTGACCGATGGTCTGGTCGAAGCGGGGCTGACCTATGCCGGTGCCCATGCGCTATCGACGCCGCGCCGTCTGACGCTGGCGCTTGAGGGGCTGCTGGAGCACTCCCCGACAGTGCGCGAGGAGCGCAAGGGGCCGAAAGTGGGCGCGCCGGACAAGGCCATCGAAGGCTTCCTGCGCGGTGCGGGCCTCACACGCGAGCAGCTGGAAGAGCGCGACACCCCGAAGGGCGCAGTCTATTTTGCCCTGATCGAAAAGCCGGGGCGCCCGGCGGCAGAGATCATTGCAGAGGTGCTGGAAGACACCATCCGCAATTTCCCCTGGCCGAAGTCCATGCGCTGGGGATCGGGCGCCCTGCGCTGGGTGCGCCCGCTGCATTCGATCCTCTGTCTCCTGTCCAAGGAGGATGGCGCCGAGGTTGTGCCGCTGGATATCGACGGAATTGCATCGGGCAAGACCACATTTGGCCACCGTTTCATGGCGCCGGATCAGATCACCGTATCCAGCTTTGACGATTATGCCGCCAAGCTGAAGCGGGCGCATGTGGTGCTGGATCCGGCCGAGCGGGAAGCGGCCATCTGGCAGGAGGCCACCAATCAGGCCTTTGCCAGCGGGTTGGAGGTTGTCGAGGACAAGGGTCTTCTGGCCGAGGTCGCTGGTCTGGTGGAATGGCCAGTGGTGCTGATGGGCGCCATCGACGATGAATTCCTGGCGCTGCCGCCGGAGGTCTTGCAGACCTCGATGAAGGAACATCAGAAGTTTTTCTCGGTGCGCAATCCGAAGACCGGGCGGATCGAGAAGTTCATCACCGTCGCCAACCGCGAGACCGCCGACAATGGCGCGACCATCCTGGCGGGCAACCAAAAAGTTCTGTCGGCACGGCTGGCGGATGCGAAGTTCTTCTGGGAGAATGATCTGCGCACGGTGACCGAGCAGGGGTTTGAGCCCTGGGTTGCGAAGCTGGGCAATGTGACCTTCCACAACAAGCTGGGCACGCAGGCGGCGCGGATTGACCGCATTGCCGCGCTGGCCCGCGAGATCGCGCCGGTTGTCGGAGCCGATGCCGATCTGGCAGAGCAGGCCGCACGGGTTGCCAAGGCCGACCTCAGCTCTGAAATGGTCTATGAATTCCCCGAGTTGCAGGGCCTGATGGGGCGCTACTACGCGGAGGCGGCTGGTCTGCCGCAAGAGGTGGCCAATGCCTGCGAGGCGCATTATTCGCCGCTTGGCCCGTCGGATGATGTGCCTTCCGAGCCGGTCTCGGTTGCCGTGGCGCTGGCCGATAAACTGGACACGCTGACCGGGTTCTGGGCGATTGATGAAAAACCCACCGGCTCCAAAGACCCCTTTGCCCTGCGCCGTGCTGCGCTGGGGGTGATCCGGCTGGTGCTGGACAATGATGTGCGGATGCGGCTGGACGGGGCAATTGATGCCCATCTGCTGCGCCATGAAATGGCCCAGAACGGTGGTGACCCGGTTGCTACGGGGCTGATGCAGGACATGCTGAACGAGATCGCCGATCACGGTGTCTTTGGTTCTGCCGTGCGCACGGTGCTGGATGCCTTTGACGGGGATCTGCCCAAACATATCGAGCGGCTGAAGACGCAGCTGCCGGATGTGTCGCGTGACCTCCTCTCCTTCTTCCACGACCGTCTCAAGGTGTTCCTGCGTGATCAGGGCATCCGTCATGACGTGATCGACGCCTGCATCGCGATGGAGGCCAACGATGACCTCACGCTGCTGGTGAAACGCGCCCGTGCGCTGGAGGAGTTCATGGCCTCCGAGGATGGCGAGAACCTGTTGCAGGGCTTCAAACGGGCCAACAATATCCTGGCGCAGGCCGAGGAGAAGGATGGCGTAGAATATTCCTACGGCGCGGATAAGAAATTCGCCGAGGATGACAGCGAAGTGGCCCTGTTCGATGCGCTTGCGCAGAGCGAGGGGGCGATCTCTTCGGCCATCGAGGCCGAAGATTTCGCGGCTGCCATGGGCAGCATGGCCGCATTGCGCGCCCCGGTGGATGCGTTTTTTGAAGCGGTGCAGGTCAATTCCGACAATGAGGTGGTGCGCCGCAACCGCCTGAACCTGCTGAGCCAGATCCGCAAGGTCTGCGGGCAGGTCGCCGATCTGACCCGGATCGAGGGCTGAGCCCCCCGCAGGGCCGCGATCTGACCGCGCAGTCCGGGCAGTCCGGGCAGTCCGGGCAGTCCGGGCAGTCCGGGCAGGCAAAACAACGAGAAACCGGGGTGATCGCAGGGTCGTCCCGGTTTTCTCCTTTTGGTCCACGTGCTTTTCCTTGCGGGAATGGACGACAGGGCTATGCTGCATAGCAAAGGAAAGGCGCCGCAGTGCAGAAAAATGATCGAGACATGGCTCGTGCCCCACAGGATGAGACGCCGGATTCCGTGCTGATCACGCCGGTGGCACCCATTGCCAATCACACCCATGGCGGGCGGGCGAAATGCCTGCAACGTCTGGTGCGGCTGGATCTGCCGGTGCCGCGCACCGTGGCGCTGTCGTTTCAGGCGGTGCACGGGATCGCCCAGGGCGAGATGCCGGATATGGCGGCGATTGTTGACGCCTTTCCGTCGGATGCGCTGCTCTGTGTGCGCCCGTCGTCACAGGATCCCGATTGGGGCGGGCCCGGTGCGATCCTCAACATCGGCATGAATGATGCGCGCTATGTCGACCTTTGCGACAGTCTTGGGCGCGACGGGGCGGCGGCCTTGTATCTGCGGTTTGTGCAGTCTTATGCGGTGCATGTGGCGCGGCTGGACCCGGATGTCTTTGACGATGTGGAGGACGGTGGGCCGGATGCGCTGAGCGAGGTTCTGCACGCCTATGAGGCGGAGACCGATGAGCCGTTTCCACAGGATCCGGCGGAGCAGCTGGCGGCGGTGTTGCGGTCGATGGCGCGGGCCTGGGAAGGCACCTCGGCCCGACTGTTGCGGCAGGCCAAGGGCGCGCCTGCGGATGCCGGGCTGGGTCTGGTGGTGCAGGAGATGGTGCCGGGCTTTGGTCAGGGCGAATGCGGTTCGGGTGTGTTGCAGCTGGTCAATACCAAGACCGGTCAGCCGCAGATCACCGGGCGGTACCTGAGCCAGAGCCAGGGGCGCGATGCGCTGGGGGCGGGGGCCGAGGCGCTGTATCTGGAGCGTGACCCGCGCGGGCCATCGCTGGAGGAATCGGCGCCCGAGGCCTTTGCCGATCTGAAATCCCATGCCCGGCTGATGCGACAGCGTCTGCGCGAAGAGATGCAGGTGGAATTCGTGATCGTGAGCGGCGCGGTGCATATCCTGGACGGGGTGCGGGTCACCCGGTCGGCACAGGCGGCGGTGCGGATCGCGGTGGCGCTGGCCGAGGATGGCATTATCCCGCGGCAGGAAGCGGTGATGCGGGTCGACGCGCATATTCTGACCGAGCTGCTGCACCGGCAGGTGGCGCCGGGGGCGACCCGTGATGTGATCGGAAAGGGCATTGCCGCCAGCCCCGGTGCCGCCACCGGGCGGCTGGTGTTTACCGCTGCGGAGGCGCAGGCCAGTGCGGCGCGCGGTGAGCCCTGCATTCTGGTGCGGCGCGAAACCTCGCCCGAGGATGTGCGGGGTATGCACGCGGCGGTCGGGGTGCTGACGGAGCGCGGCGGGATCACCAGCCATGCGGCGGTGATCGGTCGCGGCCTCGGGCTGCCATGTATCGTCGGGGCCTCTAACCTGAAGTTCCACAGTCGGCGCAAGCAGCTGGTGGCCCAGGGCGACCGGGTGTTCAGCCGTGGCGATATCATCACCATCGACGGCAGCAGCGGCGAGGTGCTGGCGGGCGAGCCGGAGATGCTGGAGGCGGCGGAGGACGGCGCCTTTCAGACCCTTCTCACCTGGGCCGATGAGGTGCGCGATATCGACATCCGCGCCAATGCCGACACGCCGGAGGATGCCGAGACCGCGCGCAAGTTCAACGCGCAGGGGATCGGCCTGTGCCGGACCGAGCATATGTTCTTTGATCCCGGCCGGTTGACGGTGATGCGGGAGATGATCTTTGCCGAGACCTCGGAGGGGCGGGCTGCGGTGCTGGCGCGGTTGCTGCCGATGCAGCGGGAGGATTTCTTTGCGCTGTTTCGCATCATGGAAGGGCTGCCGGTCTGTATTCGGCTGTTCGACCCGCCGCTGCATGAATTCCTGCCGACCTCCAAAACCGGGCAGCGGGAGCTTTCGGAAGCCTTGGGTATCCCGGTGAGCGATGTGACCCGCCGGGTCGAGGAGATGGAGGAATACAACCCCATGCTGGGCCTGCGCGGCGTGCGGCTGGGGGTGACGGTTCCGGAAATCTACGACATGCAGGCACGGGCGATTTTCGAGGCCACTCTGGATGCCTCCAAGGAGGGCGATCCGGTGGTGCCGGAGATCATGATCCCGCTGGTCTCGGCCAAACGTGAGGTGGAGCTGGTGAAGGCGCGCATTGATGCCGTCGCGCTGGCGGTGAAGGCCGAGCGTGGCGAGGATTTCACCTATCGTCTGGGGGTCATGGTGGAGACCCCGCGTGCGGCCCTGCGCGCGGGTGAGATTTCGCCGCATACCTCGTTCCTCAGCTTCGGGACCAACGACCTTACCCAGATGACCTACGGCATGTCGCGGGACGATGCGGGGCGGTTTATGTCGGCCTATGTCAATCAGGGCGTCTTTCCAGAGGATCCGTTCCACGTGCTGGATACAGACGGGGTCGGCGAGCTGCTGAAACTGGGGGTTCAGCGGGGCCGTGCAGAGAACCCGCAGATCACGCTGTCGATCTGTGGCGAGCATGGCGGCAACCCCGAATCGATTGCGTTCTGTCGCGAGGCCGGGTTCGATTACGTCTCCTGTTCCCCGTTTCGGGTGCCCGTTGCACGGCTTGCTGCGGCGCAATTGGCGATTTCCAGCCAAACCGGAGATTCACCACGCGAATCTCTAAAATCGTAAAGAAAACAAGGGGCTTTCGCAGGGGCAGCAGAAAGCAGCGGATTGGCGCTTAACCAAGGGGCAGCGGGGTGCGCTGTCCCGTCGCTGGACGTTTGGAGGGATTTCCACTAGGAGGTGCGATCGCGTGACGTTGGGATGGCCGTGCGCGATCTGTCTAGTGGGGATGCCCTTATGAAGATTCTGACTGTAGCTGCCGTGTTTGCTGCCGCCTTGGCAGCGGCCAAAGATGTATATGCGGATTCCGGTTTGGACGCGCTGTTCGAACGTGAGCAATCCACCCTGAACGCCGTGCCGACCGGGCGTTTGAACAATTTCTTCAACTTCAACCGCTCGGCCAAGAAGGCCAAGGCGACCGAAGTGAAATTCACCAAGGCATGGCTGGACACCATTCCGGCCGCCAAGGGGGGCGAGAATTTTGCCTGCCTCGCCGAAGCGCTTTATTTCGAGGCGCGCGGTGAAACCGTGAAGGGCCAGTTCGCCGTCGCCGAGGTGATTATGAACCGCGTGAAATCCTCGCAGTTCCCTGACAGCCTGTGCGGCGTGATCAACCAGGGGACCGGGCGCAAGTATCAGTGCCAGTTCACCTACACATGCGACGGCCATAAGGAAGTGATCCGCGAGAAAACCGCATTTGAGCGGGTCTCCAAAGTGGCCCGTCTGGTGATGGATGGGGCGATCACCGGGATCACCGATGGCGCGACCTATTACCATACCACAGCGGTGCGTCCGCGCTGGAGCAAGAGCTTTACCAAGACCGCGCGGATCGGCGTCCATCTCTTTTACCGCGATGATCGTTTTCGGACTGCGCTCAACAACTAAGGCGTGTCAGGGGGCGGGTGCTTGCCGTGGTTGAAACCCTGGCAGCGCCGTTTTCGGCCACTGGTATGGCGCATGAAGGCCTGTTATGCGGGCGCGGCATGTTTATGCTGGAACCTCACCGCCAGATAGCCAGTTCAGGGGCTCGACCGTCATGTCTTCAGAAATTCGTCTCGCATTTGCGCATCCTTCCGAACGGTCGGAGGCCACTGCAGCGCGCGGACCGCTGGATCGGATTTCGCTCAGGGATCACATCGTCGAGGTGGAAATCGGCGCCTTTCAGGCAGAACGCGGAACCACCCAGCGTATCTGCTTCAATGTGGTTGTTGAAGTTGCGCCGCTGCCTGCGGATCTGGATGATGATGTCGACCGCATCCTGTCGTATGACCGGGTGACAGAGGCGATTGCGCGTGAGCTGTCCGAAGAACGTCTGAACCTGCTGGAAACCCTGGCGGAGCGCGTGGCCGAGCGGATCCTGCTGGAACCGCAGGCCGTGCGGGCCTTTGTGCGGATTGAGAAACTGGATCGCGGGCCGGGGGCGCTGGGTGTGGAAATCGTGCGCGCCCGCAATCAGGTCGCGACCGGTGTCGACAGTGAAGAGCGCCCGCATCCGCGGCTGATGTATTTGTCCAACCGCGCCATCGACAGTGACCACCTGACCGGCTGGATCGACCAGATGCAGTGTCGCAAGCGTCCGTTGATCCTCTGTGTTGGGGCGCATGAGCTGGCCACGCCGCAGACCGGTCACAAATGGACCCAGCGCCGGATTGATCTGCTGGCAATTGAACAGAACGCCTGGCGGCTCGCGGCAAAGGATGATCGCTGTGTCGTCGTTTCGACGCGAACGGAGCTGGACTGGGCCATGAAAAACGGGCAGATTTGCGTCTGGGCTCCGTCAAAAATCGTTTTGGATGCGGTAGATGGCCCTTCGGCGGCGCCCTCTGACGCGGTGGCGCTGGCTGCCTGGTTCGCCGCCACATTCGAGGCCGGCGAGATGATCGTGATTGGCGCCGCACTGCCTGGCAATCCGGGGGTGCCGCTGCGCGCCGTGGATGTGGAGCAGACCCAACTGTGAGTTATTACCGACCGCTGGTACAACACGGGGACAATCGCCCCGAGGGGGCGTTGTCGCTGATCAGTGGCGGGCTCTGGTTTACCCAGGTGGAAGTGCTGGAGCGCGGCGCGCCACCGCGGCTGATGCCTGCCGGTCTGCTGCCCGAGGATGTGCGCCACCGGCTGACGGCGCGGCGGGCAACGATTGCCGGTCTGGATATGACGCAGCCGCAGATCATGGGCATCCTGAATGTGACCCCTGACAGTTTCTCGGATGGCGGGCAGCATGATGAGGTCAGCGCCGCCTGTGCGGCGGCTTTGCAGATGGTTGCCGACGGGGCAAGCATCATCGACGTTGGCGGAGAATCCACCCGCCCCGGTGCCGCGCTGGTCCCCGAAGATGAGGAGATCCGCCGCACCGCTCCGGTGATTGAAGCGATCCGCGCCCGTTCGCAGGTGCCGATCTCCATTGATACGCGCAAGGCGGTCGTTTTGGCCGAGGCGCTGGACGCCGGAGCGAGCCTGACCAACGACGTGTCGGGATTTACCTTTGATCCGGCTCTGGCACCCTTGACTGCGCAGGCCGGGGTTCCTGCTTGTATCATGCACGCCCAGGGCGACCCGGCGACGATGCAGGAAGATCCGACCTATGAGAACGTCCTGCTGGATGTCTATGATTTCCTGAAGGGGCAGATCGACAGGCTGGAAGATATCGGGGTGGTGCGGGAACAGATCGTGGTTGATCCGGGCATCGGGTTTGGCAAGACGCTGGACCACAATCTGACCCTGTTGCGCAATCTCAGCCTGTTCCATGGGTTGGGCTGTCCAATCCTGCTGGGGGTGTCGCGCAAGGGCTTTATCGGCAAGCTGGGCCATGAGCCGGATGCTGCCGCCCGCGCGCCGGGCTCTATCGCGGTAGGGCTTGCAGCCCTGGCCCAAGGCGTGCAATTCCTGCGGGTGCATGATGTTGCCGAGACGGCGCAGGCGGTTCGCCTGTGGCAGGCCGTCCGATAAGACCCGACCGAAAGGGCTGATATGCGCAAGTTTTTTGGCACGGATGGCGTGCGTGGCACGGCCAATATCCATCCTATGACAGCGGACATGGCGCTGCGCATTGGCGCGGCTGTTGGCCGGTACTTCCGCCGCGACGCCTCCGGGGTGCACCGTGTGGTGATTGGCAAGGACACCCGCCTGTCGGGCTACATGTTCGAAAGCGCGCTGACCGCGGGGTTGACGTCGACCGGTATGAATGTGCTGCTGCTTGGCCCGGTGCCGACACCGGCGGTGGGGCTGATGACGCGCTCGATGCGCGCCGATCTTGGCGTGATGATCTCGGCCAGCCACAATCCGGCGGCGGATAATGGGATCAAGTTCTTTGGACCGGATGGTTTCAAACTGTCCGATACCGTCGAAATGGAACTGGAAGCTCTGATCGAGGCCGGTGTCGAACCCGCGCAGGCGCAGAATATCGGGCGTGCGAAACGGATTGATGACGCGCGGTTCCGCTACGGTGAGCGGGTCAAAAGCTCGCTGCCCCGCGATATCCGGCTGGACGGGCTGAAGGTGGTGATTGATTGCGCCAATGGGGCTGCCCACCGGGCTGCGCCGGAAATCCTGTGGGAGCTGGGCGCCGATGTGATACCGGTGGGTGTTTCACCCGATGGCACCAATATCAACCGCGATTGTGGCTCTACTCATCCGGGGACCGCGGCAGAGACCGTTGTGGCCCATGGCGCCCATGTGGGGATCTGTCTTGACGGGGATGCCGACCGGGTGATCCTGATCGACGAGACCGGAAAAGTGGCGGATGGCGATCAGCTGATGGCGCTGCTGGCGACCCGCTGGGCCGAGGATGACCTGCTGTCCGGCAAGGCTCTGGTGGCGACGGTGATGTCCAATCTGGGACTTGAGCGGCATCTCGACGCGCGCGGGATCGGGCTTGAGCGGACGGCAGTTGGTGATCGCTATGTCGTGGAACGGATGCGCGAAGGCGGCTTCAACCTCGGCGGCGAGCAGTCCGGCCATATTGTCATGTCGGATTACGCGACCACCGGGGACGGGCTGATGGCAGGGCTGCATTTTCTTGCGGAGATGATCCGCTCCGACAGCCCGGCATCGCAGCTGGCGCAGCAGTTCACCCCGGTGCCGCAGCTGCTGAAGAATGTCCGATTTGCCGCCGGGCAGACACCGCTGGAAACAGATCAGGTGCAGAGCGCGATCCAGAGCGCCGAAGCCTCTCTTGCTGGGCAGGGACGTCTGCTGATCCGCAAGTCAGGCACCGAACCGCTGGTTAGGGTCATGGCCGAATGCGAAGATGCTGCCGTGCTGAGAGAGGCAGTGAATAGCGTGGTTGCTGCGGTTGAGGCGGCTGTGGCTGAATAGTCCGGTCGTCGGACATGCCCTGTGACAGGGCTTGTGACATTACAGGGCTTGTGACAGGCCGATGGACAGCTGAGATGGACCCGCTACCCGTGACCGGGTGGCGGGTTTTGCCTTGTCTCAGGGCCGCAGCTTGCGCGGGGAGCCAAACAATCGCCGCAACGCACCGAATTGGCTGATGCCCAGACCGCCGAGGATCAGGGCCATCGCCAGCAGCATGGAGGGCGGAAGTTCCTCGCCCAGAAATATGGCCCCCAGAACCACCGCCCAGACCGGAACCTGATAGTTGGTCAGTGTCATGAAGGTGGGGCCTGCTTCACGAACGACTATGACCCGCAGCAGATTGGCTGCGGCGGTAGGGACCAGGCCCAGAACCGCTGCAATGCCCAGGGTTTGCATGTCCGGGATCTCGGGTGGTCCCTCCAGCAGCCAGGCCGCAGGCAGGGTCACGGCAGAACCGATGATGAGCAGGATGGCGGCCAGCCCCAGCGGATCCACTGGCGGCAGGCGCCGGGTCAGGATGGAGCTGACCGAATAGCAGGCGGCGGCGGACAGGCAGGCGGCCCGGCCATAGCCCTCCAATGCGGCGCCGGTGCTCTGAAACGCCTTGCTGCCGATCAGGACCGCGACCCCGACAAAGCCGATGGAAAACCCGATCAGGCGGCGCAGGGTCATCTGCTCTCCCGGCACAAAGACATGCGCCAAGGGCAGCACCATCAGCGGAATCGCCGCCATGCTGACGCCGGTAAATCCAGAGGAGACATGCTGCTGGCCCCATGAAATCAGCATGAAGGGCAGCGCGGTGCTGAGCACGCCGATAATCACCAGCGATGGCCAGTTGGTCTCATCCTTGAACAGCCTGAACCCGCGCAGGCCCCAGATCGCGGTCAGCAGCAAAGCTGCAAACCCGATGCGGCTGGCCGCGAGCCAGAACGGCGTCGTGCCCGTCAGGGCCAGCTTGATCAGCAGGAATGTCCCACCCCAGACAAAGCCCAGGGCGGCGATCATCAGCCAGTAGCGCGGGGCGATATCGGGCATCGCGATCTCCCTTTGTGGTGTCGCGCGACAAGACCCCGACGGAGTGGCCGGGTCAATCGCAATTGCTTTGTCCGCTATCGAACGATTTGCGGTTCAGGCCATGCGCGGGCGGCGGCTGCGGCTGAGGAGCAGGCCGCCGAGGATCAGCGCCAGCGCGGCAAACAGCTGCGGTGGCAGGGTTTCCCCCAGCAGCGCCGCACCAAAGATCACCGACCAGACCGGCACCTGATAGTTCACGGTGGACAGGAATGCCGGGCCTGCGCTGCGGGCGACCTGCACCAGCAGCACTTGGGCGAGCGCGGTGGGCAAGAGGCCGAGGTAGATCACGGCGCCCAGTGGCAGGGGGGCGGGCAGCTCTGGCAGCCCTTCGACCCAAAGCGCGGCCGGCACCATCATTGTGGCTCCGCACAGGAGGGTTGCTGCCGAGAGCGAGAGCATATTCACCTGTGGGCAGAGCCGGGTGATGATCGCACCGATGGCATAACAGAGCGAGGCCCCAAGGCAGGCGAGGCGGGCCAGCGATTCAAAATCCGTTCCGGCAGAGCGGAGGGCGTCGATCCCGATCAGCACCACCACACCGGCAAAGCCTATCAGGAAGCTGATGCTGCGGCGCAGGGTCATATGCTCTCCCGGCACCAGAAAATGCGCCAGCGGCAGCACAAACAGCGGCACCACCGCCATGCAGACCCCGGCAAAGCCGCTGGCCACAAAAGTCTGCCCCCAGCTGAGCAGGGTGAAGGGCAGCGCATTGGTAAAGAGCCCCATGCCAGCCGCGCAGGCCCAGATGATGCGGCCGTCGCGGTTGCGCAGGGTGGGCAGGCCGATTCCCATGGCGTAGACAGCCGCCAGCAGACAGGCTGCACCGATGGAGATCCTGAGCGCGGCAATGGTCAGCGGCGCAAAGCCCCTGAGCGCCAGTGACACCGCCATGAAGGAGGCGCCCCAGATCACACCTAGGAACAACAGCTTGGCCCAATTGGCGGCACCGGGGGAGTCTGGCATCGGATCACCTCAGTGAAACAAATGAAAAAGGGCGCCCCAAACAGGAGCGCCCCGGAGAGCTAGGGTGTGCGAGCAGTCTCGCGGGCGCCTTAGTTCTTCTCTTTGTCGACCATCTTGCCTGCGGAAATCCAAGGCATCATGTCGCGCAGCTTGCCGCCGACCACTTCGATCTGGTGCTCGTCGTTGGCACGACGCGACGCTTTGATGGTGGGCTGGCCCACAGCGTTTTCCAGCATGAAGTCGCGCACGAATTTGCCCTGCTGGATGTCTGTCAGCACGTCCTTCATGGCTTTTTTGGTCTGCTCGTAGGGCAGGATGCGCGGGCCGGTGACATACTGGCCGTATTCCGCGGTGTTGGAGATCGAGTAATCCATGTTGGCAATGCCGCCTTCATAGATCAGGTCAACGATCAGCTTGGTTTCGTGCAGGCACTCGAAATAGGCCATCTCAGGTGCGTAACCGGCTTCGACCAGAGTTTCGAACCCGCAACGGATCAGCTCGACGATACCGCCGCAGAGAACCGCCTGCTCGCCGAACAGGTCGGTTTCGCATTCTTCGCGGAAGTTGGTCTCGATGATGCCGGAGCGGCCGCCACCAATGGCGGAGCAATAGGACAGGCCGATTTCCAGCGCTTTGCCGGTGGCGTCGGTGTCAACAGCCACCAGGCAGGGCACGCCGCCGCCTTTGGTGTATTCACCGCGCACGGTGTGGCCGGGGCCTTTGGGGGCCATCATGATGACGTCGACGCCTTCTTTCGGCTCGATCAGGCCGAAGTGCACGTTCAGGCCGTGGGCAAACGCGATCGCGGCACCCGGACGGATGTTGTCGTGGACGTATTTCTTGTAGGTTTCTGCCTGCAGTTCGTCGGGCATGGTGAACATGATCACGTCACACCAGGCCGCCGCTTCTGCGATACCCATCACCTGCAGGCCTTCGCCTTCGGCTTTCTTCGCGGAAGGGGAGCCTTCGCGCAGGGCGACGACAAGGTTCTTGGCGCCGCTGTCGCGCAGGTTCAGCGCGTGGGCGTGGCCCTGAGAGCCATAGCCCAGGATGGCCACTTTCTTGTCCTTGATCAGGTTAACGTCGCAATCGCGGTCATAGTATACACGCATGATCATCGTCCTTTTGGTTCGTGTTTGGATGCAGCATAGGCATGTTTTCAATAAAGGAGAGGCGTATCTGGCGCGAAAATCTGCAAATTATTGCAATGGTCATTCGTGTATTACGCAATTATAATGAAAATCATGCTTGATGACTTGGACCGACGCATACTTCGCCATCTTCAGGCGGACCCAGAACAATCGCTGCCTGATCTGGGGGATCGCCTTGGCCTCACCGCCTCACGCCTGTCGCGGCGGCTGGAGAAGCTGCGCGAGACCGGCGTGATCCTTGGGCAGCGGGCGGTGATCGACTGGCGTGCGCTTGGCTATGAGGTGGAGGTTTCGCTGCGGATCACGCTGGACAAGACCAATCCCCGCGCCTTTGATGAATTCATCCCCGCCGCGCGTGAGATCCCGGAGGTGCTGGAAATCCAGACCTTCCTTGGCCAGGTCGATGTACGGCTCTCGGTGATTGCGCGGGACATGGCACATTATCAGGGGATTTACCGCAGCCAGATCCTGATCCTGCCGCATATCACCGACATTGAGGCGCTGATGCATGTGGCACGCATCAAATCGGACGAGGCGCTGCCGATATGATGGCACTGGATGACATCGACCACGCGCTGCTGCGCGCATTGGGACGGGATGCCACGCAATCGGCCGGCGCCTTGGGGCGCGAACTGGGGCTGAGCCAGCCCGCAACCTGGCGCCGCATCCGCCGCCTGCAGGAGACGGGGATCATCCGGGGCCGCAAGCTGGATCTTGATGCCGGCAAGCTGGGCTTTGGTGTGACGGTCTTTCTGGGGCTCAAACTGGCCACCAAGGGGCGCGTCTCGCTTGAAGATTTCGAACGTGCGGTGACTGCCATCCCGGAGGTGCAGACGGTCGAACATGTGCTGGGCATGTATGACTATCGCCTGCGGGTGACGGCGCGCGACATTGCTGATTTTGAACGCGTGCTGCGGCGCCGGATCATGACCCTGCCCGGGGTGGGCAATGTGGATGCCAATGTGCTCTTGAGCGAAGAGCGCCGACCCGGCCCGCTCGGTTAAACGCCGCCGTCGCCCGGATGCGACAGCCCTGTCATCTTTCCCCAAATACTCTCGCCGAAGGCACCGGTCCCCGTAGGGGGCCGGATCCCTATTTTACCCCAAGCCCCATCTGCATCAGGGTCTTGCGTACGGGGGCCATGGAATAGAGCGCATTCAGGCCAAACGCGCGCAAATCGCGCAGCGGGCGAGGCGACAGCATCGAGGTCCGGTTCAATAGGTCGATCCCCTTCACCCGCATCAGAATGTCGCCATGGCGGACCTTGTGATAGCTCTCGAGCATCCTGGCGTCGCCCAGGGCCTCGGGCCGGGTCTGTGCCAGATCCAGCAGCACCCGCAGATCTCCCAGCGACATATTCAGGCCCTGGGCGCCGATTGGTGGCACCACATGGGCGGCTTCGGCCATCAGGGCAAGGCGTTCGCCCGACATGCGGGCGGCAGACTGGCTGATGATCGGCCAGATGCTGCGGCGTGAGGCCAGCCGCAGGTCTCCCAGCACACCGCAGCTGCGCCGGTTCATCTCGATTTCGAACGGGGCCTGATCCATCCGCTGCAATACCTCGGCTCTTGGGCCGCGTTCCATCCAGACAATCGCAGAGGAGGGCCGACCGTCGTGATCGGGCAGCGGCACCAGAGTGAAGGGGCCGCCGGAGCGGTGAATTTCGGTCGAGACATTCTGATGGGGCAGGTCGTGGGTCACGGCGAAGGCCAGCGCCTTCTGTCCGTAACGGGTGGTCCGCACAGGGATGCCCGCTGCCCGCCGCATCGGGCTGTCGCGCCCGTCACAGGCGAGCACAAGACGGGCCGTGACCCGGGTGCCATCGCTCAGGGTGACCTGGGCGGAGTCCGTGCGCGTGAACAGGCCGGTGGTGCCCAGACCCGCACGGAAATCCACCGTCTCCAGATCGTCCAGACGTGCCAAAAGTTCCCGGCGCAGGAGCCAGTTGGGCAGGTTCCAGCCAAATGGCTGATCGGAGATATCGGCGGATTTGAAATCCTTGGTGACACGGGCCACCGGCTCTGCCCCGCCAGCGTCGATGATCCGCATGATGTCCAGCGGCGCGGCGTGGGCGTCGAGCCGGGTCCAGATCCCGGCGTCCTGCAACAGCGCCTTTGCCGGTTGCAGGATTGCGGTGGTTCGCAGATCGGCACCGGCCTCGTCGCGCAGTGTTACGGGCGCGGTCGGGTCGACGCAGATCACCCGGAACCCGGCGGCGCCAAAGGTTGCGGCGGCGGTGAGCCCGGCGATACCGCCACCCGAAATCAGAATGTCACAGCTGTCAGTCATCAGACCTGCCTTTCATCACTGGTCCTGAGATAGGCCGCTGGCAGCTGGAATGACAAGCGACATACTGTCCTTATGCCGGGCCTTTTTCGGGGTTCAATTGGCGCCGCGCCCCTAGCCACGGGTGATCATCACCAAGACGACAAACATGATGCCGGTCTTGGCGACCGCAGGGAGGAACAGCGCGGGCAGGCCCCAGATCGCAACAGCGAGGCCCCAGAGCAGAACATAAAGGAGGATAGCCAGAAGCGCCTTTGTGGCGCCACTGTTATGGCTGTCGGCAGGCACGGGAGCCGCCGCCGGGGCTGCGGTCACAGTGGTGCGGTGCTGGCTGTGGTCGAACGTCAGGTCATTCATCTGGCGGGCATCCTTGGCTGTGGCGGAGAGCGCAGCCTGATGGCGGAAGGGCCGGGCCTGCGCGGAAAAGCTACCTGCCATATAGAGGTTATCAGTCCCGGAAAAAGTCGGGTGCGGCGGCGCGCCACGGGGGGGCGACAGGATGCGCATGCCGGGGGCCACCTTACGCTGTCCGCAGGCGGCTACAGCAGCCCGAGAAACCCGGTCAGATCATCCGTGTGGTGGTGAATATGCGCGCCGGTCGCCGCGGTTGGTGCCACATGCACCGTACGCATCCCCAGATCATGCGGCGCCTGCAGATTGCGCGGATCGTCCTCGAACATCGCAGCCTTTGTCGGGTTGATCTTTGCCTTGGCAAAGATGATGTCAAAGGCCTGACGTTCGGGTTTGGGGCGGTAATTGGCATGTTCGACCCCGTAGATCTCGTCAAAGCAGCCCTCAAGACCCCGCGCCGCCAGCACCCGCTCGGCATAGGGAGCGGTGCCATTGGTATAGATGATCCGCTTGCCCGGCAGATCCCGGATCCGTTCGGCCAGCAGGCTGTCCGGCTCCAGATGATCGAAATTGATGTCGTGGACCTCGATCAGGAACGGGTCCGGGTCCAGATCGTGATGGGCCATCAGTCCGGCAAGGGTGGTGCCATGTTCGCGCCAGTAGTCATCTCGCAGCTTATTGGCCATCTGCTGGTCGACGCCAAGCGCGGTCATGACGTAGTCCGTCATCTTGACCTCGATCTGATCGAACAGCCGGGCGGAGGGGTGATAGAGGGTGTTGTCGAGATCGAACACCCAGTGGCGGACGTGAGAAAAAGATTGCGATACCATGGCCTGTGACCTAGGTCGCCCGCCGCATGATTGCAACTGTCGCCATGCGCCGGTGCACTACATCGTCGTGGCGTCTTCGGGTCGATCCGAGGGGCTGATTTTAACTGCGTGCTCGGGGCGGGGTTGATTGCATGGCGGCCGGACCTGTAGACATCGGGGGTCAACAACCCAAGGATCGACATGAACCTGACCCGCAGCACCAGCCAGACCGACGCTTACGCGCTGATCCTTGAAGCCATCGATGTCGGGGTTTACCGGCCCGGAGACCGTCTGGTCGAAAGCGACCTTGCCGAACGGTTCGGTGTCTCGCGCACGCCCATCCGCGAGGCGTTGCAGCGGCTGGAGACCCAATCGCTGCTGGAGCGCGATGGCCGGTCGCTGATTGTTGCCTCGTTGGATCACAACCAGATGGCGGAGCTATATGTGGTGCGGCGCGAGCTGGAAGGGCTGGCGGCCAGCCTTGCGGCGCGGCACGCTACCGAGGAGGAGGTCCGGGTGCTGCAGGAGATGGTCGCCTCTGACGATGCCTTTGTAGACAATCCGACGGAGCTTGCGAAGGCCAACCGCCGGTTTCACGAGCAGATCCATCTGGCGTCACATAACCGGTACCTGGTGCAGCAGCTGAACCTGGTCCACCGCACGATGGCGCTGATGGCGACCACCTCGCTGGCGGCGGAGGGGCGGGGCCGGATTGCGCAGGCCGAACATAAGACCATCGTGAACGCGATCGAGCGTCGCGATGAAGAGGCGGCGGGGCGGGCGCTGAAGGATCATATTTCCGTCGCCTTCATGACCCGGCTGAAACAGGACGCGGGCGATCGCAGCAAGGGCTAGGCGCCACCGGTCGGGAGCCTCGGGGCGAGCGGCTTGCGAGCCTTCGCGGGCTGGCCGTGCGCGGTCTTGTCCCAGAAGAACGGTTTGAAAATCAGCTCGTAGAGCGCCTTGTAGACGGCAATCACACCCATCGGAAAATAGAGCATCATGCTGGGAGCCCAAATCGCCAGCGATCGCCGACCGCTGGCAAAGGCCGCTGTAACGGCGATGATGATGCCAAGGAGTTCAAAGAAAACCAGGGCGGCAGCGGCCAGATAGGGCGCGCCTGCGGGCAGCAACGGGGCGCTGGGATGGCCAAGGCCGAGGGTGATCAGCCAGAAGGTCCAGAGGCAGGGCGCCAGCAGGAACTGGCCAACGGTGCCGAGGAAGAAGGCCTGAAGGCCGAGGAACTGGCGCCAGCCCAATTGCCGCGCCAGTACGGCGGGGCGGCGCATATGGACCAGATAGGTGACCATGAACCCCTTCAGCCAGCGCGAGCGTTGCTTGATCCAGGGCCATGCGCGGCAGTTGGCCTCCTCATAGGTGGTGGTGGGCAGCATTTCCGTGCGATAGCCAAGGCGGCTGAGGCGGACGCCAAGATCGGCATCCTCGGTCACGTTATGGGCGTCCCAGCCGCCCAGCTGTTCCAGAATGTCACGGCGGATAAACAGCGTGGTGCCACCCAGCGGAACCACCAGCCCAAGGCGGGCGATGCCCGGCAGTACGATGCGGAACCAGCTGGCGTATTCGAGGGTGAAGCAGCGCGAGATCCAGTTCTGATCCGGGTTGTAGTAGTCGAGCGCGCCTTGCAGGCAGGCCAGATCGTTATCGCCCTGCGCAAAGGCACGTGCGACCTGTTCCAACTGGTCGGGATCCGGGGCATCTTCGGCATCCCAAACACCGATAATTTCCCCCCGGCAGTAGTTCAGCGCGTAGTTCATCGCCCGTGGCTTGGTGGTCAGGCCGCCGTGGGCGGGCACTTCGATCACGCGGAACCAATCGGGTAAATCGGCGCAATGGATGGCGTTGCGGGTGACCTCGTCGTCTTCTTCGAGGACCAGCAGTACTTCGAGCAGGCTGCGCGGGTAGGTGAGTTTGCACAGGCGTCGCAGGAGGGCGCGGCCGATTTCGGCCTCTTTGTAGAGCGGGACAAGGACCGACATGCGCGGCAGGCGCTGTCCCGTGGCCGCCAGCTGTAGAGGGCCTGCGCTGGGCGGCTGCTTTGGTAGAGGCTGCGTGCTCTCGTGCAGACGTCGCCGCCGCCGGTCCTGCAAATGGGATACGAAACCTGCACATTTCAGCAGAATGAACAGCAAGAGCGTAAAGAGCGCCAACCCGCAGAGCAGGGTGAAAACCAGCCTTGGCCGGGTCGCGGTCAGGCCAAGGCCGGCGAGCCCCGTCAGCAGCGGCAGGCCTAGCCAGTTCGGCTGGCGCAAAGTGCGGCAGCTATAGCGCAGCGGTACAGAGGCGCTGGCGTCGCGGGCAAGATCCTCGCGGAAATGACTGCTGAGCAGTTCGGTGATCTGCGCTTCGCTTGCGATCACCGGTCGCACATCGTCAAAGCTTTCTGCAAGGTCGCGCTGCACCTCGGCAAAGGCGGCTGGATGCGCTATCGCGACGATCACGGTCTGCCCCAGTTGCATGTATGGCAGCGCACAGCGACGCAGCCAGAACCGGGCGGGTTTGCGCGCGAGCAGACGCGCCTGGGGGCGATGACCGCCCAGATCAACCCGTGGCATCCCGTGCTGGGACGACAGCGCATCCAGAACCTGCTCCTGACTGGCCCACCCTTCGGAAACAAGGATCTGATCAATCGGAGCGCGCTGATGCTGACGCAGAACCAGCGCCCGCATCAGGTGATCCTTGCTGACGGCGTGATCTTCCACCAGCCGCCGTTCAAAGGAGGTCTGGCGTTCGCGCCGAATGAGGGGTCGTGCCGCCTCTAGGAATTTGAGGTTGTGTTCAACCATGACAGCACAGTTTATGCGGTCATGGATTCGAGCAAGAGGTTTTTACAGGGGCGTATTTCTCAAGCCCCTGTTTTCCATGGCAAAAGCTTGCCATGGAACAGTGTTTTTTGCGTAGGCTTATCTCAGCCCCGCTGAATTTACGCAGATTTGCGCGCAGCCATAGCCTCGGCGAAGCGCTCGAACAGGTAGAAACTGTCCTGCGGGCCGGGGCTTGCTTCGGGGTGGTGCTGCACCGAATAGACCGGACGATCGGAGATGCGAATGCCACAGTTGGAGCCGTCGAACAGCGACACATGCGTCTCTTCGACACCGTCAGGCAGGCTCTGCCCGTCGACGGCAAACCCGTGGTTCATCGATGTGATCTCAACTTTGCCGGTGGCGTTCTCCTTCACCGGGTGGTTGGCGCCGTGGTGGCCGTGGTTCATTTTGACGGTCATGCCGCCAAGCGCCAGTGCCAGCATCTGGTGGCCGAGGCAGATCCCGAACATCGGCAGATCCGTGGTGTCGAGGATCTGCTGGATCATCGGCACGGCATAAACGCCAGTGGCGGCGGGATCACCGGGACCATTGGAGAGGAATACACCATCGGGGTTATGGGCCAGCACCTCATCAGCGGTGGCAGAGGCCGGCAGGACGGTCACGTCACAACCCGCCGATGCGAGGCAGCGCAGGATATTGCGCTTGGCACCGTAGTCGATGGCGACAACCTTGTGCTTGGGGTCTTCCTGACGGGTATAGCCCTCGGGCCAGGCCCACCGCATTTCGTCCCAGCGATAGCTTTGCGCGCAAGTAACGTCCTTGGCCAGGTCGCGCCCTTCAAGGCCCGACCATTCGCGGGCCTTGGCGATCAGTGCTTCGATGTCGAAATTGCCGTCGGGATCATGGGCCAGGGCCACATGCGGGGCGCCCTGCTGGCGGATCGCACGGGTCAGGCGGCGGGTGTCAACGCCGCCGATGGCGATACGCCCGGTGCGGGTGAGCCAGGTTTTCAGCTCTTCGGTGGCGCGCCAGTTGGAGGATTGTGTCGGATCCCATTTCACCACCATGCCTGCGGCGACGGGATCGGCGGTTTCGTCATCCTCGGGGGTGACGCCGGTGTTGCCGATGTGAGGGAAGGTGAAGGTCACGATCTGCCCCGCGTAGGAGGGGTCGGTCATGATTTCCTGATAGCCGGTCATGGCCGTGTTGAAGCAGAGCTCTGCCACGGTTTCGCCGGTGGCACCAAAGCCGTTTCCATAAAAGATGGTGCCATCAGCCAGTGCCAAACATGCGGTGGGCTTGGGTGGGACGGTATCGGCCATGGCGCGACTCTCCAATATGGGCAAAATTCACGGGTATCTAAGGGGTGTGCGCCAAGCCGTCAAGCCTCCGTCGCTGCGATCTGGGCCTGTTTGCGGGGCGAGGCCGGCACCATCTAACGGTGTTTGGGTGCCCCAACGTCATTTGTCTGGCCCCAACTTGAACTTGACTACCACTTTAGGTAAAGATCCGGTTTCCGACTCCGTGGGAATGGACAGATAAATGGATACGCGAACTCGGGTCAATATGGCCCTGAAACAGGCCATGAAGGACCGCGCAGCTGCCCGACTGGCAACCTTGCGTCTGATCAATGCCGCGATCAAGGACCGTGAAATTGCCGACCGGGTCGATGGTGAAGGGGGCGGAATTGGCGATGCAGAGATCCTCGCCATTCTGGGCAAGATGACCAAGCAGCGCAACGAAAGCGCACGCGCCTACGAGGAAGGCGGACGGCTGGACCTGGCCGAACGCGAGCTGGGTGAGATTGCTATCATCGAGGAATTTCTCCCCAAACAGCTGAGCGACGACGAAATCGCCGAGGCGGTCAAGGCTGCGGTTGCTGATACTGGTGCGCAGTCGATCCGTGACATGGGCAAGGTGATGGGCGCCCTGAAGGGCAAATACACCGGCCAGATGGATTTCGGCAAAGTCGGCCCCCTGGTGAAGGATCAGCTCTGCCACAGCGGCGACTGCTGACGCTGATCTGAGCCAATCGCTGTCAGATCAGAAGCCCGCCACCTTTGGCGGGCTTTTTGCTGGGCATTGGGTTGCCGACCAGGGGGTTGCCCGGGGCTGGTATGTGGATGATTGGCCGAGGTCGGCCGCGCATTGCAGGAAGGTCGCGCGCACCTCAGCGGCAAAGGGATTGTCGCGCAGGATCGCCTGCTGCACGTTGGGGGCATCTCCGGCGACCATCCGGCTGGCCTGTTGCATCAGTTCGAAACTGGCTGTGGTCATCCGCAGGGGACCCGGCGCAACCTGACTGAGCGCCTGGGCGATCAGATGGGTCAGACCCTGTACTGTCGCCAGCTCGCGATCATGGGCCTCGGGTGTGGTCCAGATGACATCGAGCCCGAAGACATGGCGCAGCAGCGCCGCCAGACGCAAGGGGCGCGCGCCGCGTAAGGGGCAGAGAGCGATTTTCTGACCGGCGAGACCCTGCGCGGCGCTTTGGGGGCCGAACAAGGGATGGCTTCCCAGAAGCTGGACCTCAGGCGGCAGGGTCCGCAGCATCACCTCCGCCGGCGCCATTTTGACAGAGCCGACATCCATCACCAATGCGCCGAGGGTGAGCAGCGGTGCAATCTCGTGGCAGAGCTGCTCCATCGCACTGACAGGGACGGCAAGAATGACCAGCGGGCAGGCGGCGGTTTCGGCAAGCGGGCAGAAACGCAGGGACGGGTGTTGCGGCAGGTCACAGCCTGAGGCTGGATCATGCACGCAGATCGGCACCAGCGGCGACAGGTGACGGGCGATCAGCTGGCCAAAGGCGCCAAAACCAATCAGGCCAACGCGGGGGAATCTGGTGGAAAGCGACATCGACATCGGGCTCCGGTCTGTGCCGCGCTGCCGTTGGGATGATGTGAGATGCTGCCTCTGTCCGCCGGAACGCGGCGGGATGAACATCAAGAAATGAGAATACGTCCGCCGTTATGAAAACAGCGGATAATACTGGATCGAAAAGGATACGGACGTATTGAACATATGCCTCTGATACGCGGCGCCCCGGCCAAAGTCAAAGGTGCAGTTATGCGGGGCGCTCCGGCATCGGGGTGTCACGGGCTGTGCCGGTGCAGCGCGGTCTTCAGATCCTCATAGAGCGCCTTGCGTTCCTCCTCGGACAGGAAGGCGCCGATTTCGACCTCTCGGCCACTGCCGCGCAGGGTGACGTAATTCGGCACGGGTCCGTCATCGGCATGCAGTTCGACCTGTGTCCAATAGCGGTTACAACGCCAGTTCTGGCGCTGTCCGGTCGGGTTGATGCGCTCCAGATGCGCTTCGGTGGAGTCCAGCGTCAGCACTTCCAGCACATGCCGGTCACGGCGACTGCGATCCAGCGCCCATTTCACCGCAAACAGCGTCGCTGTCACAAAGGGCAGAACCCCCCAGAGCGCCGCACTGCCCAAAAGGGGGATCATCGGGATGGTGATCAGCGCCGCAAGCACACCCAGAAAGCGGACATAGCCCTCTGGCGGCAGCGACTGATGCGGCCATAGGTGCAGCTCTTGATTGCTGTCGGTTCGGGCTGTGATCCATTGATACGGCATGGCGTGAATTTAGCGTCCGCCAGCGGCCTGTCCAGCATCTCGACAGGGCCATGCGTCGCAGCTGCAAAAGGGGGGAACCGGGTCGGTGCTGCGGGCAGAAAGAAGGCCCCGAAGCGGGTGCTCCGGGGCCTGTCTGTCATTCAGTTCATCAACACCTTAGTGCGAATGGGAGCGATCCCAGTCTTCCTGCTTGGGCAGGATTTCGAAGGTGTGCTCCGGCGGCGGAGAGGGCAGGGTCCACTCCAGCGTATCCGCATATTCGTTCCAGTAGTTGTTCTGGGTGATGCGGGCACCGCGCAGCAGCGAGTAGATCACAACGCCAAAGAACAGCAGGAACGATGCAAAGGACAGGAACGCGCCATAGGACGAGATCTTGTTCCAGTACGCAAAGCCTTCCGGGTAGTCGATGTAACGACGCGGCATGCCCTGACGGCCCAGGAAGTGCTGGGGGAAGAAGGTCAGGTTGGCGCCGATGAAGAACATCCAGAAATGGATCTGGGCGCCCAGCTCGGAGTACTGACGACCGGTCATCTTGCCGAAGTAGAAGTACACACCGGAGAAGATCGCAAAGACAGCACCCAGCGACATCACGTAGTGGAAGTGCGCAACCACATAGTAGGTGTCGTGATAGGCGCGGTCGACAGCCGCCTGCGACAGAACCACACCGGTCACACCACCGACGGTGAACAGGAACAGGAAGCCGAAGGCGAACATCATCGGAGCTTTGAACTCGATCGAGCCGCCCCACATGGTGGCGATCCAGGAGAACACCTTAACGCCTGTGGGCACCGCGATCACCATGGTGGCCAGCATGAAGTAGGCCTGCTGGTTCAGCGACATGCCGACGGTGTACATGTGGTGCGCCCAGACGACAAAGCCCAGAACACCAATCGCGATGATCGCCCAGACCATCGGCAGGTAGCCGAAGACCGGTTTGCGGGCGAAGGTCGCGATCACGTGGGAGATGATGCCAAAGCCCGGCAGGATCACGATGTACACTTCCGGGTGGCCGAAGAACCACAGGATGTGCTGATACAGGATCGGGTCGCCGCCGCCAGCAGGGTCAAAGAAGGTGAACCCAAAGTTGCGGTCCATCAGCAGCATTGTGATCGCGCCGGCCAGAACTGGCAGGGACAGCAGGATCAGCCAGGAGGTGACGAAGATCGACCAGGAGAACAGCGGCACCTTGAACAGGGTCATGCCGGGGGCACGCATGTTCAGGAAGGTGGTGATCATGTTGATCGCACCGAGGATCGAGGACGCACCAGAGACGTGAACGGCGAAGATCGCCAGGTCCATGGAGAAGCCGCCTTCGTTGGTGGACAGCGGCGGGTAGAGAACCCAGCCGACGCCGGAACCGGCCTGGTCGTTGCCGCCCGGTGCGAGGACCGAGGCAACCGCGAGCGAGGTGCCCGCGACATACATCCAGAACGACAGGTTGTTCATCCGCGGGAACGCCATGTCCGGCGCGCCGATCTGTAGCGGCATGAAGTAGTTGCCGAACCCGCCGAACAGCGCGGGAATAACCACGAAGAACATCATCAGGATGCCGTGGCCGGTGATCAGAACGTTCCACAGATGCCCATTGGGGGTACATGCCGCAGACGCATCTGCAAAAAGACGTGCACCTTCAAGGCACATGTACTGAACGCCGGGATCCATCAGTTCAAGCCGCATGTAAACGGTGAACGCGACGGAGATGAAACCAACGATCGCCGAAACGATCAGGTAGAGAATGCCGATATCCTTATGGTTCGTGCTCATGAACCAGCGGGTGAAAAAACCGCGCTCGTCTTCGTGGCCGTGACCATGAATGGCTGCATCTGCCATTAAGGTGCCTCCTGTTGCATAACGATAGGCCAACAAACACCGTCCCCGGCGGGCCTAGACTCATCCTGCGTTTTAGTTCGCCGGCAACAGGCCTTCAATGGCGGAGTTTGATATGGATCAAGAATAATTGTCGCGGGCAGGCCCTTTCGGGCTGCCTTTCTGATCCTTTGGCGCCGTGGTCCGGCGTATGTCACGGCGAAGCGCCCCCCGGCCTTGGGTCGTCCGGGAAGGATTTAGCCGTGTTTTATCGAACGGGCGGTCCTTGTGTGCTTGACCAGCGGGCGATAGCCGCGCAAGTTCCCGTTGATAGCTACGGAGGGCAGATAGTGGCGGTGTACGATCCAAACAATATCTTCGCAAAAATTCTGCTCGGAGAACTGCCAGCGCACAAAGTCTACGAAGACAATGACACCCTGGTGTTTATGGATATCATGCCGCGCTCCGACGGGCACATGCTGGTGATCCCCAAGACGCCCTGCCGGAATGTCCTTGACGCATCACCGGCCCAGCTGGCTGCGGTCATGGCGACCGTGCAGAAGATCGGTCGGATCGCGATGCAGGCATTTGACGCCCAAGGGATTACCATTCAGCAGTTCAACGAGGCTGCGGGTGGGCAGGAGGTGTTCCATCTGCATTTCCACGTGTTGCCACGTCGCGACGGCGATACAGTGCGACCACCGGGCATAATGGCCGATCCGGGTGTTTTGCAGGCACATGCGGAGATAATGCGCAAGGCCGTGGACGCCGCCGCCTGATAGAGGCCGCATGTTCTCAGAGTAAGCGATTACCGGCGGGCTGTCCTGGCCTGTCGCGGCTCGTGCTGCTGTGCTGATGCACAGGCGCGAAGTCGCGGACCAGTTATTCTACCTTTGGATGAAATTTATATTGATATGTGTGACCCGTTTATCCTAGGGTCCCGGCAGTCTCGGCCATAGGGCCTGAAGAACTGAGAACTGAACCGATATCGGGAGGGGGCTTGGCAGCGCAGCTGTCCAGGCGGAGCGATGTGGGTTTCATGTTTATGGCGGCCTGTCCCTGGCCTGCCCGTGGTGTCTTTGCAGCGCCCGGCGAAGGGGAACCGGAAATGAAAGTTGCGGCAGTCTCGTATTGGTCGGGGCTGGTTGTGTTCATACCAACCTGCGCAGATGCGCCATGGTTTTGCAAAGTGACGGGCGTTTGGCCTGTGTATGTTGCTGAGGAGGGGCCGTGGGTAAGACGGCAGAGGATAGTGGTGATCTAAGGGGGCTGTCGGACGAGACAGTGGCAGCGGCCGTCTACGGCTCTGTTCTTGGCGCGTCCAATGCGGTCGCCTGGCGGGACCGGCTGATCCGTGCGGGCTATGATGGTGTCGCCGGGAAAGCCAAGAGCGCACTGATAGGATCGACGCCGGTTGGCGCCGGTAAGGCGGTTGCCAGCTCCTGGCAGGGATCTGCGGGCTCTTCTGATGGGCTGGGGCTTTCGGCGCATTTGTCACCTGAACGCGAGCTTGCCGGGTCGGCGCTGATCGGACGTCACTTTGACCGCGCCATCTATCTCAGGAGTCGCCTGATCGCGGCGCAGAGCCATGGATCCTGGCCAGAGCTTCAGGCAGTGCTTCCCTGCGGTGCGAGGAACTGGCTGCTGGTATCGCGCGAGGCGGAGATTCTGGCCGCAGGTGATGACTGGCCGAGCCGTGGGCGCATCACCGCGCCCTGGATCGCTCAGGCCATTGGGGTCGCGGATGCCAAGCTGCCGCTGTGGTACACGCTTTTTGATGAGGATAGGCCGCGCCCTGCACTTACGTTGCTGCGGGGCGAGGGGGGGCGGCTGCTGATGTGCCAAGCGGTGGGCGGCCGCGGGGAGAGGCTGGGCGCCGTCGATGGTCTTTCTGGCGCGCGCCCGTCTGACATGGCTGCATGGCGCGGCCGATTACGGGCCGTGGACCCCTCGGCACCGGCGGTTCTGGTGGAACAGCTTACGACCGGCTGGTCGGATGTGGCGGCAGATCAGGTGGCATTGCGGTTCGGCTTTGATCCGGAGGAAATGTCGCTGCTGCGTCATCTGTTGATTGAGGCCGACTGGATTGAGCTGCGCATCGGGACCGGTGGCGAACGCGGGCCTGAACTGGCCCTTCTGGGCCAGATGCTCAGCAAAACTGCAGCGCCAAACTGCCCTGAGATGCTGCGGTTCCTTGCCTATCTCATGCAGCAGACGACTCGCGATCACGATATCGCTGCGGGTCGCGCGTCACCCCCACAACGCGTACTGAGCCTGGCGTCCGGGCTGACTTCACAATATTTGCAGTTTGGCGCCGAGCGCGGCCAGCCGGTGATCTTTGTCCATGGTATCTTTGACGGGGTTGCGGCGATCCAGCGGCTGCAACCGCAGTTGCGGGCGCGTGGCCTGCGGTGTCTGGCACCTTTGCGCTGCGGCTATGGTGGCTCGGACAGTTTGCCGAGCGGGACTGATCCGATTGATTTATTCGTAACCCAGTTGGATGCGCTGATCGACGCGGAGGGTTTGGTCAATCCCATCCTGATGGGGCATCGCAGCGGATGCCTGTTTGCCGCCGCCGCCGGGCGCCGGCTGCGTGACCGGCTGGGCGGGGTGGTCTGTATCGGCGCGACACTGCCATTGCCCAGTATTGGACATGCAAGGGCCCTGCGCGGGCATCAGCGCGCGCTGGCGCTGAGCGCGGTCCATGCCAGCGCGGTGCTGCCGCTTGTGGTGCGCAGCTGGTCACGGTCCGTGCGGCAAAAGGGGCCGCAGGTCCTGGTGTCGCGCCAGATCGCCCGCGAAAGCGCGGACCGTCAACTGCTGGCTGACCCCGCGTTGAGCGCGGTTCTGGACCAGAGCCACAGGATGATGATGCAGCAGGGACGCGGCGGCTACGAAATTGATCTGCGGCTGGCGGTTCGCTCGCGCGACATGCGCCATTGTGCCAAGGCCGCGCCGACCATCTATCTGCATGGCGGAGAAGATACCGTGACGCCGGTCGACAAATTGCAGGCCGCGCTGGGGAGTGGTCACGCCAACCTTCAGATCCGGGTCAGCAAACGCGCCGGTACCATGCTGCTCTATGCCCAGCCGGAGCTGGTGTTTGCAGCGATCGACGACCTGCGTCAGCGCATGACGTCATGATCGGCCTGTCCCGCAACGGGGGCTGACGCCTAGTCGAGGGAACAGGTTTCGGTTGTGGCAAAGGCGACATCGAAACATTGCTTCAGCGCCACATCCACATCCGTCATCGTGACCGGCAAGCCCAGATCCACGAGGCTGGTAACGCCGAATTCGGTGATGCCGCAGGGGACGATGCCGTCAAAATGGCTGAGGTCAGGCTCCACGTTGATCGAAATGCCGTGAAAGCTCACCCATTTGCGCAGGCGGATGCCGATTGCAGCGATCTTGTCCTCGGTCTTCTCGCCGTTGGGCCGCAGGGGTTTGTCGTCCCGCTCCACCCAGACGCCGACACGGCCGTCGCGGATATGGCCGGTCACGTTGAACCGGTCGAGCGCCAGGATCACCCAACGCTCCAGCTGGCGGACGAAACAACGCACATCGCGGCCCCGCTTGGCGACATCCAGCATGACGTAAACCACGCGCTGGCCGGGTCCGTGGTAGGTATATTGTCCGCCGCGCTTGCTTGCGTAGACCGGGAAGCGGTCGGGGTCGGTCAGATCGCCGGGCCGCGCCGAGGTGCCGGCCGTATAGAGCGGGGGATGTTCAACCAGCCAGATACATTCCTCGTGGGTTCCTGCGGCAATACCCGCCGCACGCTCCTCCATGAAGGTGACGGCCTCGTCATAGCCGGTCAGGCCGGAGGTGGTGATCCATTCAACCATCGACGGTGTCCTTTGTTATGACTTTTGTAACCACTATAGAGCAATGCGCGGAATTTTCTGGCCTGCGTGATGGGTCGTGCGCTACCGTGATTGCGTGTATTCATCAATGGGGGGGACGCGTAATATGTTCTCAAAATCTCTTAAAACTACATTGGCAGCATCAATTCTGGCGACCTCCGGCGCTGCTCCGGCGGTTGCCGACAATCTTGGCGCGGCGCTGGTCGGCAGTATCATCGGCGGCGTGATCGTCAATGAAGCGCATAAAAACCGCGCGCGCAAACAGCCGGTGACCCGCAAACGGACCTATTCGCCCGCGCGGGCGCAGAACCGTGAAACGCAGACGGCGCTGAATTACTTCGGCTTTCCCGCCGGCTCCCCCGATGGCGTGATGGGGCGCAAATCCCGCAGCGCCGTGGCGCAGTATCAGGGGCATATGGGTTTCCCGGCAACCGGGCAGCTGACACAATATGAACGGGATTTCCTGGTGTCGTCCTACAGCCGCGCCCAGATTGGCGGCCCGCAGGTGATCAAGGCGATGCAGGGCCCCAATGGCGTCCGCGGGCTGTTGCGGATCTGGCGGGATGAGGCGACCGGCACCCGCAGCGCGAGTGCAGCCGGCTATGGCAGCTACGGCGGCCTGCCGTTTGAAGTCAGCCAGGCCGTGGATGAAATCGCGGCCAGCGCCGATCCCAGCGCCGAACAGCTGTTGCAACGTTCGGGTTTCATGCAGCTGGCGGATCTGAACGGCGATGGCAAGAACGACTACATGATCGACACCTCGGTGTCCGGCAGCTCCTTCTGGTGCGGTGCGTCGCATTGCTCCGTCATGGTCTTTGCCTCAACGCCGCAGGGCTATCAGCGCAATGACTTCATGGCGCGGGGCGTCACGACGGCAAACTTCGCCTGTCATCAGGGCGTCTGCCGGATGACGGATGAGCCGACGTCGGGCACGGTTCAGGCGGCTGTGCCAACCCCGGCCCCTGCGCCCGCACCCGCTCCGGGAGCAACTGTGCTGGCCTCCGCGCCGCAGGCCGTCGC
Source organism: Phaeobacter sp. JH204B (assembly GCF_048055755.1). Taxonomy (NCBI): domain Bacteria; kingdom Pseudomonadati; phylum Pseudomonadota; class Alphaproteobacteria; order Rhodobacterales; family Roseobacteraceae; genus Phaeobacter; species Phaeobacter sp. JH204B. The sequence continues at coordinate 230,200 of NZ_JAYMXF010000002.1, read as the reverse complement.
TCCGGCGCCTGCTCCCGCACCCGCTCCTGCCGGAGGCGGGCTGGCCGGCATTCAGCTGTTCCAGCAACCGGCACCGGCGGCAAGCACCGCGTCGCTCACCAGCCATTGCAGCAAGGTCAGCCTGCTCACCAGTTCCAACGGTGGCTATATGACCGTTGCCAATCTGCGCGACCCGGAGCTAGCATTGGGTGAGCAGTTCTGCCTGACCCGGTCCTATGCGATCAATTCCGGCGAAGCGCTTGTGGCCAAGGTGCAGGGAGTGAGCCAGGCACAGGTCGACAGCCAGTGCGACGCCTTTGGACCTGCTGTTCAGCCCTATCTTGCCAAACTGGCGACCACGGGCAGTGACGCCTTGATTTCCGACGTGCAGAAATTTGTGCTGCAATCCAACATGTCGATCGAGCAGCTGTCCAATACCGCCGGGATTTGCCTGTTCTCGGGGTATCGCCGTGACAATATGGAGGTGGCGCTAGGAGCGGCGCTCATCATGGTTGGTGTCGGCCAGCGTCCCTATGCCGAGCTGATCGGCCATCACCTGGCGCAGGGCTTTGGCGTTGCGAAATCGCCCGAGCAGGCACAGGGCTGGTATCAGACAGCGGTTTCCGCGCTGGAGGCCGGGGTTGATCCGGTCTTCGCACCCGGACAGCCGGAACGAGTCGCCCTGATCAAGGCCGCCGCTGCGGGCCTGACCGGCGCATTGGCACAACCTGTACCGGCGTCCAGCACCGCAGCCGCGCTGCCGAGTTTCTCAACCGACTGATCGGTTTTTCACACCATCAGACCTGTCAACGGGGGCGGAATGATCATCCGCCCCCGTTCCTTTTTCGGGCGAGCAGAAAAGCCTGAGAAATGATCATTTTGCATCTTCACAACCGTCCCGCGCTCGTCTATACGCCGCTACACCAAGTCAAGACAGTGCGGTCGTGGCGGAATTGGTAGACGCGCAGCGTTGAGGTCGCTGTGGGGTAACACCCGTGGAAGTTCGAGTCTTCTCGACCGCACCATTTCACATTTTGATGTGAATATCCCCAAAAACTCAAAAATTTCAGATACTTGCGGAGTTCGATAACCGTTTTTTCGGTCGTATGCCAATGGTGCTTTGAAGGCTGCTTTCAGGATGGTCTTGCGTACCAAGAGTGAGCCCTTTTCGTAGATATTCCAAGGGTTTGACAGGAAGTCTCTCAAGAGTTCGATAATTTCACCTAGGGGGAAGGCCGATTGTGTCTCCTGAGTCAGTTTGTCGTTCAGCAGGAGCTTGTCGTTTTCTAGTTTGGCGACCTTAGTTTCGAGCGCGGCAATGACCTTTGGATTCGAGGTTTCAACCAAACGCTCAACCAAAGCATCTTGCTGCTTATCCAGCTCCTTGATCTGGCGTTTAAGCGCAGATTTAGCCTGTGCTACCTGTTCCTTGCTTTGCCCTAATGCATCGTGAAGCATCGAGGTTGCCATAGAGAGCATTTTCTCTGTGGGTGCCATGGCACGCAGGATCGCCTCAAACCCCGTGTCGATCTTCTCAGCGCGGATACCTTTACGGTATTCAGAGCAATCGCGGGTCTGACAGTTGTAGTATGGGTAGCGTTTACCTGTGGCGCTGCGTGCAAAATAGGCAGTCATTGGCTTGTCACAGCAAGCGCAGACAACAGATCCACGCAGAGGGAAGTCTTCATTGATATCAGGCCGCTTGGCCGCGATGCCTTTGCCGTTTCGACGCTCTTGGATGATCTCGAAAGTTTCCAAAGAGATCAAAGCTTCATGATGACCTTTGCGGCGCGTGATACCCCACGGTTCATGTTCAATATATCCTGCGTAGATCACACGGTTGAGGATATTCGTTACCTTCTGTTGACGGATCAAGCCGTTCGGCAGGTCTTTGGGGAACTCAGGCTGGCTTTCCAAAAATCGCTTGATGTCTGCCTGCCCAGAGAACCGACCAGAGGCATAGCCTTCCAAAGCTTCCTTTACGATGGAGGCAACAGGTTCATCTCGGGTGAGCAGTCTCCCGTGTGCCTTTGTCTTTTTGTATGTGTAGCCAACAGGTGCAGCGAAGACGGAATAGCCGTTCATCATCCGTCCCTTCATACGGTTAGAGGTCTGCTCCGCATTTTTCTCGCGTTGATGCTGCGCCACAGAGGCCAGCATATGTTCGACAAGGCGCGAGTCACTGTCCTCGCCAAACTCAATCGACGGGCTTTCCAAAATGCCGCCTGCATCGCTCAGTGTTTCGCGCAGGGCGATATGTGCCTGCACATTGCGGGCGAAGCGGCTGATATCGTCGATGATGACAACAACACTGCCTTTGGGATGCAGGCGCAAAAATGCCAGCATCCGATCCATGGCAGGGCGGCGTTCAAACTTGCCCGACATATCGTCCTTGAACACTTCCACAACGTCATAGTCTTTGTAGGTGGCGTATTCGCGGCAACGGTTTTCTTGTGAGGCGAGGCCATCGCCCTCGCGCACCTGCTTTGCCCCAGAAACGCGGCAGTAGATTACTGCTTTGCTTGGCCTTGTTCTGCTTACTCCTGCCATTGGTTCTCCTCTTCTGAACGGGTCTGTGCCCATTCTCTGTTCAGCAAGGATACCAAATCAGCGGAATCCTGATCCAATGCTTCCTGCTGTTCTCCACAGATTTGCGTGGGGGATTTCAGATCATAGCCGAGATCGACAAACATCACGACAATCGACCACAGGGTCTCGATCAACTCCTTTTGCTGATCCAGTGGCATATCGCTCGTTTCAAGCATGGCTGCGTAAATCTCCCAGTCAACGGAGAGGCTGGGGCGTTTAGGCATATCAAATGGTTCGGGCGGACAGGTCATGCGCGCACTCCTTTCTTCAAATCGGTTTTTGGAAAATGTGTGTCTCAAGTCGCTAAGTGTTCGGAGCGCACATTGAGAACAAATATAGAACATATAACCACATCTTCCTGCGATCACGCAAGGAAAATCTCTGAATGATCCTAGGCGCTTAGTCTGTCGGTAGCATGGCAAGGCTGTGGCCATCTCGGGTGTTCAGGGGGTGAATACGGGTGTATGAAAAGGCATGTCATTTGATCCAAAGAATAAGGCCGACAAGGCGAAGCTTTATCCTGTGCTCAAGGCGTTGGCTGATCTTGATCCACGCAAGACACCAGAACTGCTCATGGATGACGCCGTAGGCTATCCTGTCGCGCGAGGCCAAGACTATGTGCGCAATATGCGAAGAGGGGAGATAGCGGCGTCTTATGCCACGCTGATCCACCAATGGCTTACTGAGAACCACTTCGAATTAGCACACCGCCTTGCTGCTAAGATTTTCCCAGAAACACCAGAGCAACGCTGGCAGACGATCCTTGATGAACGCTCCAGAACCGACAGTTTCAGACTTGTTCAGGTTCCTCTGGTTATGGGCATCCTTGAACGGGAAAGTCAGTTGAAGCCAGTCGATACGACCATACGGCTAGTTGAGCAGGTACCCAGCATCATATTCGCAGCTTCATGATCCGCCTGCATCTCGAGGCAAAGAGGTGCACAGCGGTGAAGCTCACTGGGAATCAAAGTGAGTGAAGGAACTTTCAAGGAAGACCGTTGTGCAACCCCTAGACGGCTAGCCAGTCTAAAATGGCCTAAAGAGAGATGACTATACTCATGGAGTACTAGCCATGCGATGGAAATTTTTACCATTTTTTCAACGGACTGCGCCTGTAGGAAAGGCAGCTTCGTCAAGCTGCTTTCCAATGAAGAAACCTTTGCCCAAAGTCGCACTATCGCGTTTTGGAGGCCGGTTGATACTCCGACTGTGAAGCCTTCTAAACTTTGTTCAGCGTACGCCCAAAAGCCGTCGTCAGGCACCCAGCTTGAATGTACTTGGTCTAACAGGTGCTTAGAGCGGGAACCAAGAGCACTTGAAGCATTTTGAGAGGGTGTTCCGGTCACTTTCAAACACATTATTGGTCGCCTCGGTATGAAAGGTGATTGTCAGATATATTTTTAATATCAGAGGGATAGTTTGAATGATGGTTGTGCAAAACGAGGAGTAGCAAGTTGCAGGCCTACAACCAATGCGTTAAGTTGTGAGGCCTGAGACACGCAGGTCTTGGGGATGGTAGAATGACTTCTACTGATAAGTCAAAAATGAATTTTAGGAAGACACTGATGCCGATTGATTTTGAAGAACTGATGGATGAAGCCGATGATGCCGTTATTAATCCGCGCGACATTTTCCTCTCTCTAAATAAGGCATCAAATTTCTCGTTCCCTCGCGATATTCAATCTGAAGTGATGAAACTTTGGTTTGAAAGTCGGGATAACCGAGATAATATAATTAAGCTCAATGTTGGAAGTGGAAAGACGTTGGTTGGTCTTATGCTTCTTCAAAGCTCCCTAAATGAGGGGAAAGGGCCTGCTCTCTTTGTTACGCCCGATAAACAGCTAACTCAACAAGTTCTACAGGAAGCGAAGCTACTTGGTCTCGAAGTTACCGACGATCCCAGAGATCCAAGCTACGAGGCTGGAGAGAAAATATGCGTAGTCAACGTTTATAAGTTATTTAACGGTAGGTCTGTTTTTGGCGCAGCGGATGCCGGACAAAAAATAAAAATAGGTTCTGTCGTTGTGGATGACGCCCACGCGTGTGTTTCGACAATATCGGATCAGTTTAGAATAGTTCTTCCGAATGGTCACGAAGCTTACAAGCATATTCTTCAGAGCATTCGGCAGGATATGGTCGATTACAATGAGGCCAAGTTTCTCGATGTTGAGGAGGGTGATCCACGAGCGATAATGGAAGTTCCATTTTGGACTTGGTCAGCACATCATTCAGACATCTTAAAAATTCTTCAAAGACATCGAAATGATGACGACTTGTGTTTTACTTACCCGCTTTTGAAGGAATTATTGCCGCTTTGCCGGTGTGTAATTGGTGGTCAAAATCTTGAAATTGAACCTCCTTTTCCTGCGATAGATGTTTTCTCTTCGTTTCGAAGAGCAAAGCGCCGGATTTACATGACTGCAACACTTTCCGATGACAGTGTCCTCGCAACACACTTTGGTGCAGATTCTGAAAAGCTTGGAGAGCCACTGGTTCCAACGTCTTCACAGTCTATGGGAGAAAGAATGATCCTGATGCCTCAGGAGCTGAATTCTGATCTCACCCCCGAAGATATCAAAGGGATGCTTAGTTCCTTCTCAAAGCAGCATAACGTCGTCGTTATCGTCCCCTCTGTTCATGCTTCTAGCTCTTGGGAGGATGTGGCAGATCAGATTCTAGTCGGTGATGGTGTGGCCGCTGGTGTCGCCCAGCTGAAGAACGCACACGTCGGCCTTACAGTTTTGGTGAACCGATATGATGGTATCGATTTGCCTGCTTCTGCATGCAGGATTCTGGCAATTTCAGGATTGCCGGAAGTCACATCATACTCCGAGCTGATTGATGAGAGTGTTCTGAGTGATTCTTCTCTCGATCTTCGACGTCAAATAGAGCGTATAGAGCAGGGAATGGGACGTGGTGTTCGATCCAACGATGATTATTGTGCTGTGTTACTACTCGGGCCGAAACTTACTGGAAGAGTAAGGTCCCACGAAGGTGAGCGCTTGTTAACTCCAGCCACCCGAGCCCAACTGGGGCTCTCCAGAAAGATTGCGAGGAAGTTGAAAAAGCCGTCAATTTCCCAAATTCACGATGTGATCCTTCAGTGCTTAAACCGTGATGCAGGCTGGGTTAAAGTAAGTAAAAAAGTTCTGATAGGAATTGATGCGGATGATAGTTTGAATTTTGACTCCGCAAAAATCGCCTTGAGCAAAGCGTTTAGTGCAGCTAGATCAAATCAACTTCAAGATGCGGTAAAAATTATTTCGGATGCTGTAAATGAGATCGAAGACGAGCAGGAGCAGGCATGGCTTTTAACTAAGAAGGCTGCGATTGAGCACAATATTGATGCTTCTAGCGCTCAAAAAACGCTCACAAAAGCGCATTCATTGGAGCGGGGTGTGATGAAGCCTTTGGTAGGTTCGAAGTATAAGAAACTGACGCCGGCGACAGGACAGCAAGCTGCCAACGTTATTAAGTTTCATGAGGAACGCTTTATTGACGCAGTAGAAATGAAACTCTTTGCTAACGCGCTATGTTCAGATTTGCAGTTCGAAGGAGTGTCCGCTGATCGATTTGAGGCTGCGGTAAATGATCTGGCTAGGTTTATTGGTTTAAACGGACATAGGCCAGAAAAGGAGTTCAACGAAGGTCCTGATAACTTGTGGGCTTTGCCAGAAGGTCGGTTTTTGGTCATCGAATGCAAGAATGGCGTGACCTCTGATGACGGTATCTCCAAGCATGATGCCGGTCAGCTGGGTCAGTCAGTTGAATGGTTTAAGAGCAAGTATCAAAGTGAGCATCTCATACCACTCATGTTCCACCCACAAACGTTTCTCCGAAAGGCTGCGAGCCCCGTTCAGGGCATGATGGTTATCGATGAAAAAGGATTGAACAAACTTAGAAAATCCATTCAGGGATTTGCCTCCGAAATTGCGAATGCGGACATCTCGAAGAGCGTTTCAGAGGTGGCCAAGAGGCTTGGACAATACAGCTTGACTTCAAATGCTTTTAGCAATGCATTTGGGTGTGAAGTCAAGAAGAGCAAGTAGTCTTATCTAGCTGTAACGTATTCGTAACTAAGAGCGTTCTTTCCCCTCCAACATTTACGCACTGGAGGGGAGAGCGGTGGGGCGGTTTTTCACTGCTTAGATTGTAGTCTCATGACTGGGATCTAGTGACCGGTGTAGTAGCCGATCAATGGTGGATGGTCAGGATCAGACTTCGTGAGCTTTCGCTCTGTCACACCGGTTTCGAGCCCTTCGAATGGGCAGAATGTTTGGTCAACGATCACACATTGCCAGCTGAATAACTCATTGCTTAGAAGGCGATAGAGCTCCTTGTAAAAATGTTCAAATACATCTGGATTGATGTCGGGGGTAATATTTTTCATCGGCGAGTCTATGACGATGAGCTTTGGTATTGGAAGATCTCTCTCTCGTGCCGTTAAGTGCAAAGCGAGGGTGTAGCACATTTTGAACAGGACCATTTTTCCGCCACTCCCAGCGTCGCCAAATGACCATTTTCGTTCGTCGTTTCCGTCTGGAAGTATGTATGGAATCCAGGATCGAAGGTTGATGGAAATAGTGTCGTTTTCGCCCAATCCTGGAAAGTGGATGGCTAGCAATACCTTTTTAAAGTTTTTTTCCAGAGCCTTTACATTAGATCGGCCGTTTTCGAACCGAGCCTCTTCCTCTTCTATCTCTCTGTTAATTTTGCTGATTTTTTCACTAAGCTTGTCTGCCTTCTCTCTAGTTTCCTCGATTTCCGCAGGCATCTTTCTAACTCGTACAAGAAATCGGCGGCGCTCGTTTAGTGCACCAAGTTTGGATTCAACTCTACGGGCAGCTTTGATGTATTCCGATTCCAGTTCCCTTCGACTCGCATCTATTCGGTGCTGTACCACAAGACGAGCTTCGCTAACCTGCTCAAGTTCACGTGCTTGAACTTCGAGAGACCGTTTTAAGCGACGTACAGATTGCTTCAGATCGCTTATACGATCGTTTAGATCCTGCTCTATGACAGCCCTTTTCTGACTGAACCCTCCCGGAGCGTCTGCTAGAGGCGACGTGCATAGATTGCAGTTTTCGGCATCATGTCTATGTGACACGTCCGTTCCACAAGATGGGCAAGCATTGAACTCGGAGGTTTTCAATATCTCAGTTGCAAGAGATGATCGAGCGGCCTTAAACTTCATACTCAGAAATTCGGCGATCAAGCTTTCTTGTTCAGAGATCTTACTGGAAATATCATTTACTGCTTCAGCTTTCGTCTGGCGTTGACGATCTAAATTGGAAAATTCCTCCCTATCCGAGTCGGAGACAGTCTTCCTCTTGGACGAGGAGCGTAACTGCTCTTCTTTTTCAATCTCAAGAGGCTCAGTCAAGCTGTTGACAGCATCTAACTGTAAGTCAATCTCTGCCTCTGAATTAAATCCGAAACGTGCCAAAAAGTCATGTATTTGTGTCGCTGCTTCCCTTAATGTTCTTTGTTTTTGCCGCGCCTCGCTGAGTTGACGTTGAAGAGTGACCAATCGATCACTATGCATCCCAAGAACATACTTCAAAACGTCTTTGGATTTCTCCGCGCGAATGGGTTGGTCTAAAACAAAAAAGCTGGAATCCAAATTTGGTTGATCCAGATAACAGAACTTCCAAAAGTCACGAAAACTCACTCGATGAAGTTGAGAATCTGGATCATCTTTCTTTTTGCGAACTTTTAGAATTGGTATTTCAAGAAGGCGAAAGATAAAGTCACTGAAGTTATAAACCTCCTCGCCATATAGGGGCTCAGTGCCAGCATCAAAGGGTAAGTCTAAACGTCCTATTTCGTCTTCACTCTTCCAACTTGCGACTACAGAAGTCGTTGAGCGAAGGTCCCTCTCAAGGAGGAGTTCCGTGTTTGCTGCTTTTAGAAACAATCTGACTGAGATAACTTCGCTCGAAACGGCAGGTGTGTTTACAAGTTTCCCGCCCAAGCAGAAATTCACCATTTCGGCGATTGTTGATTTTCCTGCCCCCATTTCCCCGTGAAAGAAGGAGATGTGTTCTCCAAAGGGAACGTCTTCTTCACTGTTCTTGCAGAGTAATTGTAGGTTTTCTATCTTCAGTTTCATTATGCGAGTGTCCTCAACTCAATTTCAGTATTGAGTTGCATGTTATTTAGTTCTGGAAATTGTTCGTAGATGAATTCCATAAGGCGTGTTGCACCGAGGTCTAGGTGTTTGCGAAGCAGTCCAGCCCGAAATTTAACGTCTTCGAATTCTTCTGATTGTGACAGTATATGTGCTAGTTCGGCCCCCTTAGTGGTTAAATCGATGACCACCGTTCGACCTTCTACTGTGAGTGTTATAAGACCTCGAGCTGCAAGAATATTGAGGAATTTTCGATATCTATGATCCCAAGGGCCGAAGCGGTAGCGAACCATGCTAGTTTCAATAGTGGCATGTTCAAATTCTGCTATACGAAGGTTTCTTGGCGATACTTTTCTAGCTATCATAGCTCTTTCAAAACAAGACGGATACCTTAGTAGGAAATCTAACTTCGCAAGTTTTGTAATACCTACAATTGCAGGTTCGTCTGCGCGCTGAAAGGATTCAAGAAGAACTAATATTCTTGCAAGATGAATGTCTTCGTTCTGGTCTAAGGAGGAAACTAGTTCAAAAAAATCGAGCGCCATTGCTATGCCTTCTCAATTTTAAACTTTGGTGACCACCAAGTTTTACATTGTTCAGTTAGCATTCCGGCAGCGCCCATTAGGTGCTCTGGTCGACAGCCATGGAGGTCAACGTGTTCTTCAGCAACACGTGCACGCAAGCGCTCAAATAATAATTCGTACATCCGAGGAGCATACTGAGTGTCGGGGGCTTCACTGGCGATCTGAGCTTCTGTGCACTCAAATTTGACCGTAGCGAGTAAGGTCTGATACCTCGCTTCAGCTTGTTTTACACCGTGTTTGTTGATCCATCTAAATAATAGTGCTTGAAATGATTGCACCAGATCATTCATTTGTTCAATTCGAGCCGCCTGCAATCCACCTTTGTCCAGTTTTTGTACCATCACGGCGAGGTGGGTCGGCAGGCTTTCTATGGGAACGAGACTTGAAAGCTCTAGCGGTTCAGATGAATCTTTGGGAGGCACAAGGAGCCTCTCAACCTGATCCTTTCTTATGCATTTTCCTGCGAGTGTATGCGCGTCTAGTATAGCATCAAACGAAACTCCTGCAGCGTACAAATCGGTCACTTCGCCATCCAGCTTCTTGGATGAGGCTTGAAAGGTCAAATTCACTAAGTCTTCGGCCACTTTAGCGTTTTGGCTAAATGTTAATTCGCTTGTTGCAGGGTAGCTTCCTACAGCTTCTCTAACTCTGACTGCGATGACCGAAACTGGTTCAGAACGACAGTTAAGAACGGTCTTGCAGAGAGTGGAGACAACCTGTTCCTCTGTGAAAGTCGATGTTTCGCATATGGATTTCACAAATTTTCGCAGTGGATTTGTATTTGGCAATCTCTTCACGTTGCCCCGTTCTTTGATCCTATCTATAAGCCAAGGAAGGTTCTTTTCGTTTTGGGATGTTTCCCAAAACCAGTGATTTGTAGAAAAATCGAAAGCGGTAAATTTGCCCGGGAACATTTGATCCAGCGCGCAAAAACGAGACAGTGATTTGATTACTGCATGGTCCGTGGATTTGAAGGCATCAAGGTCGATCTTTCTGGTCTTTACTTGGAGGCCGACAAATGATCCGTCGGAGTGCTCGATCAATATGTCCTCATAATTCTCGCATACTACACGTACGACATTCGTCGATGCCGTCAGCAAGCGAACGCAGTTTATCGCGGCAACGCTGCACTGGTACTTGTAGCGCTCAAGAGTGTCGTCCCCCGGGTCCTTCGTGTCTAAAGTTGTGCTTGGAGAATGCCCTTTGTTCATTGCAACCTATTGTAAATTTTCTTCAGTGACTTATCCCCTTACGGTAGGTGGCGCAGTGGGGGTGGTCAAGGGATCCTATCCTGCTGTCCACAAGTTGCTTCTGTTAAAACTGCTTCGGAAAATCACCTATCTTTGTCGAACGATCCGAAGGATTTGAGTTGGATCGAGGAAGTTTCAAACGGCACGCATGCGCTGCACCCCTTGCGGGCTGACCTCCGACCTAGTGTTTGCTGTGAGATGTGGATCTGATGACACCATTCGCTGCGATCCCTGCGGCCATCTCACAGCACTAAGTCGTGCTGCAAGATGTGTGTGGTAGTACCACACGATCTTGACAAGGGGGCTGCTGCGCTCCCCCGTTGTATCCCCCAAAGCGGATGGTCGAGATTGGCATTGAGCCAGTCACGACCATGCAAACATATCGGTGTTTGATCCCTCGCAGGTGAGATTTCGCTCTCCCTGCACCCATCGACCTAGGGGCGTTCCTGCCCCTTGGAACCCAGATCAACCGTCCGCCGATTGAATGCCGCCAGCTTGTCGAAGCTGAACCCGAAAAAACGATCTGCGCGTTTGATCCGCAATCAGGGAAACCTGTCCGTTCCCCCAATACCCCCATGACTGACTAGGGCTGCCGCCCCCGCGCGGTTCAAAGGGTGGGTCCTCGCCATGCTCGCTTCATATGCATTGCAGCTCCGCGTGGCTCTGGTCCTGCCTGCGGCACCTTTGATCCTTGCACCCCAGCTCCTCGGCGGAAGCCAGATGGTTGCATGCGCAACCCGTCAGATACGAGAGGAGAAAAGACATGCCGCAGCTACACGCACAACCATACGACATAAACGCAAACGGATATTACTTTGACAGCTTGGAAGACTACGCCAGCAAGGCAGGAAAGAACCGCAACGCCTATGGCGATCCAGTCGAAGAATACGAAATCCAGTTCATCGATGGTGATGACATCGACTGTGCCTTGGCCAAGGCGTGGGGGATCAATCAGGTCAATATCGGTGGCTACTTCAATGCCTGTGATGATTGGGAAGACTACCAGAAGAAAGTCTTCATCATCGCCGTTGGTGAGGTCGGGTATCAGTTCGATCCCGAAACGGTTTTTCCTGACAACTTTGACATCGACATCTATCATGTGGAGAGCATGACAGAGTTGGCGGAGCAGTTTGTTGATGAGGGTTTCTTTGGCGATATTCCTGATCAACTCAGCGGCTATATCGACATACACGCCATCGCCCGTGATCTGGAATTCGATTACACAGAAACCGAGATCGCTGGTGAAACCCTGATTTATCGAGCGGTGTGAACATCTAAATATCTCTGGCGCCACAGGCTGCCTCACGAAGGCAGCTAGGCAAACCAAAACCTCACGCGCTTTGCCACCCCGACCATCATGCGCAATGCAACGACAAGGGCTAAGAAGAACACGATCTTATAGTCCGTTGCAAAATGCGCATTCGTTTGCGCGTCTGAGAACACCAGATGTCCAAAGTGATCAAATGCTGGCGACGCCAATCCACCTGCTATCAAGGCCATGAGAGCATAAGCTGACCAAGAAACCCGTAACGCCCGTTTGCGCTTGGCCTGCCTTGCCTGCCTTTGCTGATCTTGGATTTCGCCTTGCTCAATTTCTTCGTCGGTTCGTTCGCGAAAGGCTTCTTTGACGTCATCGGATATCTCCCGATACGCCGTGTATACTCTGCCGTCCTCTAGCACCTGCCGCAGGGCTTCCATGAGTTTCATACGGGTTTGACCGTCGAGTACTTGCAGAAAGAGCACTGGCTTGTTCACGGAACGGAAGCTCAGTTCAACACCCGTCCCATTGCGGATTTTCGCGGCATCAACGGTTGCACGTATGGCATTGGCAACGGATTGGCCAATGGCTCGTGAACCAACACCAGACGAATAGTACATGTCACCCGCTGTTGAAGGAGTGTGTTCTCTTGCCCCGCGCAGCATATGGAGCTTTACCGTTTCATCGTTCCAAAGTCCCAAGGCCTTTTCGAAGATGATCAATCTGGCCTTTGAAACATTGATCGCAAACCCAGCATCACGGGTGAAGAACACCACGTCGTCAGCTTCAAAATCGTGGGTGAACACATCTGGGTCGCTTGTCTCATCGTCAAGCTGTTGGACGGCTACTTGCTGGTTCATTGCTGCACCTCAAGGAACGAGTTTGAACGGCGCAGTCAAAAAGGGGTCCCTTTTGATAAGGGTAACACATCACCATCATCGGAGTCTGCGGCCACTGTTTTTCCACAGATTTTTTGGCGGCGGCGGACCGATGAAACCCATACACAGAGCGGCTTGCAAAGGGACCCCTTTTGCAAAGAGGAAAATCGCCATGAAAACGGCTTGTGAGAACAATTTTGCTCGCTACGATTTAGAGATGGAAAACGGCAAACGACAGGGGCGCAAGGTTGGGTATGTCCGCGTCTCAGACAAAGATCAGAGCGAGGATCTGCAATATGATGCGCTGAAAGCAGCGGGTTGTGAGGTCATCTATGGTGACCACGGTGTGTCAGGTGCACGAACTCAACGGCGTGGGTTGGATGACATGCTTGCCAGTCTCGACGAAGGCGACACGCTGGTGGTCTGGAAACTGGATAGACTAGGACGATCCACGATCCATCTTCTAACTCTGCTCAGCGACCTCAGGGATCGCGGCGTGGGTTTTCAGGCCATTACGCAAGGGATCGACACGACAACTGCCGTGGGGCGGATGCTCTATGGCCAGTTGGCTGTCTTCGCGGAGTATGAACGCAGTTTGATTTCTGAGCGCACCAAGGCAGGAATGGCCGCCGCCAAGGCGCGAGGTGTTCATGTTGGACGCCCAAAACGAAGGGGTAAGGTGACAACAGGGCGCTTAGAGGTGTTTCCTGCTAGGTTATTGTGATTTGATGATATTTCAATCGTGGACCGAAAGATCCTTTGATCCTGAGAGCGCCGCTGTGTTACCGTAGCGGACTGTTAATTAAAGAATTTTTGGGAGGTGCGTATTGAGGTGGGAAGACATGAAACGGCGATTGGACACAATTCTAGCCGTTGCTCCAACTTACGATCCTTACTATCAAACTTGGCGTGTGGAAGAGCTTGTATTTAACGGCGAAGATAGGCCGACTTGGAGAATGCGCCTAGTACCTACGAATGAAGGTTTCGTTCGTATGGATCGCTACGACGATATTGAAAGCATGCGTTCGTACATAGAAGCGCTGAACAACAGCTTGTCCGAAGAAGTCGGTAAGATTGGTTTGTCGGGAGCGGAACAGAGCTCGCTAAACCTAAAGGTTGAGAAAGCTGTGCAAGCTAAGAATAGGTTGTTCGACGAAGAGCGCCTTATGGAGGAGCAAGCAATCGCACGTGACGGTGCAAATGAAGCTCCAAGCATTGATCATCTTGTTCTAGATCTCAAGAGCGAAGGTTATCGTCAGGAACTGTACGATCTTCTGAGAACGATCCCATCCCTTTCGATTGCTGTGGTTGGTGAGGGAGGTTCTCGGCGGGTGTTGTTTAAGGGTTCAAACGATACCTGGTCAAAACCGTACAACCTGACAAAGAAGCATGCCCAAACTGCCTATCGTGCCCGCATTGCTAACCCATTTGGGCTGAGTGCTCTTTCCCACTGGGGAAAAACTAAGTCGGAAATCAGAAGAATACTGTTACCTCGTGCAAATGAGCTTCTTCAGTTGGCGCAGGTCAAGAGGCTTCTTGCAGAAGCTCTTGCGCAGGGTAAGAAAGCACTTGTCTGCAATGGGTTAGTGTTTTGGTATGAAGAAGATGGAGACATTGGATGGCAGGTGAAGCAAGTTTCCAACGGGAAGAGTGGTGAAGGGGAGGCGACTTGGTTTGGTGGAACTATTGAGTCACGAAATCATGGCCGATTAGTAATCTTGCCTTACATAAAAACTTCTGGTGAGAAAGTGAGGGGGCATACGCGTAACGCACCCAACGATGGGAAAGCAAAACCGCGTCACCCAGACCATTATCTAGATATCCCCTTTGAGGTTCTAGACGGCGACTTGATGATAGAGTTGATGGGTCACTTACCTTACGAATAGAGGAGGTGAATGCTCTAAGTGTGCTTTACGCTTTGAATCCTACGGTTTTCAATATTTTTGGACAATGAGTAGGGGCTAACTGTAGGTCGTATCCGTCGATGAAGCTATGATCAGGTGTCTGCGAGATGATCAAACTTCCGAATGAATGCGGCTTGTAAGTTTGCATCTGTGAGCAGCTCTCGACCGTAGCATTCAATGTACTCTAGTAACGCCCTCTGAAAGGCATCTCGGAACATGGTCCTGTTTTCGATGTTTACAGGTTTCGTACCCGAAGCCCAGATTTTCCAACCATTCTTGGTGCTGGCCTCATGAAGTAACGCACACCTAACCGACTTATAAAACTCTGTGGCGCTATCGTCGTTGAAGTAGTCAGAAAAAGGCAGGTTGCCTGAAAGGAACGATGAGAACAATGCGCCGCTTCTATTGTATTCATATTCTCCAAGTTGGTCACGGTTTCGAACGTACCGATAATTGATGCCTTGGCGAGTGGCTTCCAAGAACTCTATGAGGGCGCACTGAATAGTTACTATTGAAAATCCCTCACCTTGAAAGCTTCCCTCCCTCTGAAGTAAGGATATTGGCTCTAAATACCGCAACCCTAACCTCTGTCGGAAAAAGTCTTCGTATGCCTGCGCCCAATTATCTTCTGTTGGGGAGTCTTCAAGTTGCTTCTTGCGTAGCTTCCAATCGTCGGCTGTGAGGTGACCTGCAATTTGCTTGGTTTCTGTTTTTCTATCCATTGGTTCTCTGAAAGGAATTAGGTGACGATAGCGTCACAAGGGTCGATATGGGTTGATGTACAACGGCACATCTTCGCCTGAACGATGGCGATGAGCTTCGTCATTGACTAGCATTTTGCAAACATACCCTGAGAAACTGATATGGTAGGGTTGCCCAATATGGCGGTTCACATCGCATTCCATCGTAAACTGATCCATGTCAGCACCATTCGAAGCCAGCCAGTCAAAATGCTTCCAATGTGTGACAGGAAGTTTAATCGCTTCATCTATGCCAAAGGCGTTTTTGACGTATCTTGATGTCCATTCTCCATCTGGTAGAAAGTCATTGTCGAATATATCCATAAAGTTATTATGTCACAAATGATGACCTAAATCCAGATTATCGAGAATGCCTTTTGTTATCACCGTTATCTTTTCGGAACTCCCTTTCTTGCTCTTTGTCAGGTCCTTCTGATCTTGTCTTCGTTTTCATGCATTCTGGGTCGTATTCGACAACAGCGTCCATGACTGCTTGACGAACTGGAGACGCCTCAGGGGGCATTTTCCAGTCGCCGCCGAGAAAATGGGCCAGCTCTACTTCATGCCCTCGCTCGCCTTCGGTGACGACAAGCTGTTCGATGCGACCACCGCGAATTCCTGCCTCAAAGGGTTCGTCCGCAAGGGTTGCCCGTACTCTTAGCCCATTAAACACGTCCTCAACGGTATGATTTCCGTTCAAGAGTTCTTCTTGTCTCTCCTTGTTGGCGGGTTGACCACTTGGACTTTTGGCTTGTTTAACCATTTCCTGCCCTTGCGTCCGTGGACGTCCAAACGGGGAGTTCGTTCCTGATGGTGTAAGCCCTTTGTTTTTAACATTCTTGGGGTCGTGTTTGGGATCTGTGTTGCCACGCAATGGTGCTTCGGCGTCATTGTCCAACGTATCGTCCATATCTGAAACGAACACGACCTCCATCACTAGTTTCTCTGCGGCTTCGTTGAAGGGCTTTTTCGGGTGCTTGCTATTGTCTTGCGTCAAGATCTGGTTCCTTCCTCTTCCGTAGAGGTCAAACGGATGGAGAGCTCCACCCGCTGAAATTTTCAATTTTGCAGATTGCAGCCGAGTTCCTTCAGCTCTTCATCTTCGAACCACGGAACTTTCTTGGCCATCAGGGGCGGCAGGTCTTCGATTAGAACAAGCTGCTGTCCCTTTGAGAGGCGCATCAACTCATCAGGATAGATCAGTTTCCGCTGAGCGGCGGCATGTGTGTCACTGGTCGTATCCGTTGTCGATGAAGAGCCACCACCTTGCCCCGAACCCGTGCTGCTGCCGATGGCTTTGGACAGTGCGGTACTTATGTTCCAAACGGTCTTTTCTCCGCACAAGCTAGAGAAATACTCTGCGGTCATTTTATCAGAAGATCCGAAATAGTTGATCATCCCAGCATTGGCGATGAATGACTGCCATCCTTTGCCGTAAATTCTCTCGAGCTGGTTCAGATCTTGAATAATCGCCCAAATCTGCATCCCAAATCCAGCCATCAGGCCATAAGCCTGCTCAATCATGCTGAGCTTACCCAGAGCGGCAAACTCATCCAAGATAAACAGAATGGGTTTGGTTGGTTTTACTTCGATGTTCCGCGCGTTCACTGTGATGGCTTGCTGCACTAGCAAGCGCAACCATCGACCAAAGGTATTCAAACGATCTGCGGGCAAAACCAGAAAAACCGTCATTGGCCTTGTTTTGAGATCTTCGAACTTGAAGCTAGACGCCTTCATATTGGCTGCGATGCGATCACTGTCCAGAAAGTGCGTGTGAGACTGTGCAGAGGCAAGGACGCTGGCAAACATTTTCTCTTCTTTTTGAAGGCTGCGCTCTCCTGTACTGCGTACGATAGGGTGAAAAGATTGTGCCATTTTTTCAAACAGTTCATTCAGATCGGTTTGACGTTGAACGAGCAGTTCTCGAACACGAGGCAAATGACGTTTGCCATCTTCCTCGTGGTCTGTTGCGACATACATGATTAGACCCTGAAGCAGCGCCTTTGCCTCTTCGTCCCAGAATGGGTCTTTACTGTTGCCCTCAACAACAAGAGCAGAAGCAAGCAGCATGGCATTCTCGGGTAAATCAGGGTCACGAGTATCTAACCAATCGAACGGGTTGAACATTGACGGTTCAAAACCCTCTACATGAGCAATGCCCCAAGGATCCACTATATGTACTTCTTGGCCGAGCTCATTTCGACGCTTGGCCGTGATCATTGCGTTTTCACCTTTGGGATCGATTACCAGCATAGACCCTTCATAGGTCAACAGATTGGGGATAATTTGGGTTGTGCCTTTTCCAGAACGAGTCGGGGCAACGGTGAAAAGATGGCGATCACCTTTGTATGAAATGAAGTCATTTTCTACGGAGGGATCAGTTAGTGTTTCCCCGAGAGCAATGCCTTCATCTCCCAGAACGTCACCATTGACCAAATCTTGATCATTGGCCCAACGGCTCGAACCAAACGTTGTGGGAGTTTCAGCAAGCGATCTTAGTCCAGCTCGCGCCCACCAGCCGAGAGCCACGGAAAACCCAAGGAATGATGAAGCCAGTGCCATGCTCCATCCAAGCGCATTATCCATCAGCAGAACCATCATGAGCACGACCGCGGCGATGGTTCCGCCTATGATAAGACGGGCGTTTCGTGCTTGATCGGTAGTGAGCCAACCTAAACCAAAACCGATGGCGGTTGAGGCAAGGACCAAGCCAATACGCAAACCAGCTTCTGCACCGTTTCCAGAAGAAGAACTCTGACCTGAGAAGAGTTGTGCTTCAGCAGGTAAGCCCAAAAGGATCACCCCAGCAGCGACCTGCCAGAGCAATGCTGTGTTCTGATTTCGCAAAAGAATATTCCTTCTAGGCTGAATTAAGGAGAAAGCTGAATGCCGCGATCAGGGCGGCGCGATTTAGAAATATCTTTGGCTGGAGCAGTTTTAGACAAGCTTTGCTTGATGCGCTGTGCCAGTAGGCTGCGCTCCTGTTTGTGACGGCGGCGGAGCTTTTGAACATCGCGTTGAAGCGCTTGGCGCTCTTTCATCTGTTCCTTGACCATGAAATCGCGCTGTTTCTGATCACGCTCAGCAGCCTTGCGCGCTTCCATTTCATTTTCAGATTGAATGGATTTGGCCTTGCCTGTCAGGCGATCAAACAACCCGCGAACACCTTTGTTGAGGCGATCCGAACGAGATTTAGTTTCCTCTTGCCAGCGTTTGGCCTGACCGTCTTTCAGCTTTTTTCGTTCATCTTTGTGGGCCGATTTCATGGCCTGATGTTCAGCGTGTAATGGCTGAAACTCCTCCGCCTGCCGTTCTTTGGTCTGGGTAATGTATTCCCGCATCTGGCCCGAAACCTTGGAACGGATGGTGGTACGGGCATTGTCAACGGATGACAGTTCATCAGATGAGCCGAGTTTTGCCTTCACATCCTTGGCTTTGAGGCCAGTCCACTTTGGGATGGCGTAGACATTGCCATCGACATCCAAGGCCACAAACCCACGACGATCACCACGAGCAAGGAAGTACCCCCGATCTTCAAGGGCATGCTTGAAGCCGATCTGACTGTCACAGCGTTCCCATGCTTGCTGGAAAGCTTGTTTGATTTCTCGCGGGTCGAGGTTCTGGCGCTTTGCTTGCTGCCATTCTTCTAAGGTGAAGTTCAAAGGTGACTTGTTGCCGTAGGTTGCCAGCCCGTCAGGTAGTACCCAACCATGATCTAGGAAAAGATCGCGAGACAGATCACGCAGCTTGTTTTTGAAATGCGGCAAATTGATTGCCTTCATCTCATCCACATCGATCCGCGACCAGACCACATGGGCATGACGACGGCCTTCTTTCTCGTGCATGACAATGGCGCGGGGTTGACCATCCAGCCCGAGTGCCTGTTCTGCACGATCTGCTGCCTCAAGAAACTCATCTTCGGTAGCGATGTGATCTGTGGGCGGGTTTAAACTCAGCGAGAACATGAACTGTTTGCAGCGGGTTGCCTTTGAAATGGCGTAGGTCTCGGCCAACGCATCATGAAGTTGATCAGATGAAAATCCTCGCAACTCTAAACAGGTGACATGATCGTTGTCACGTTCATTCATAAGGTGATCTGCAAGAGCCTTCGCGCCCGCACGTTGCGAGCCTTTGAGGATCATGTTTTTACCTCCAAAGCTTCCATCAGCGTTGTCCGCATCCATGCCACTTCGGCGACAGCGCGTTTGAGATCCTCTTCCAGTTCAGGATCAATAACCAACGTGCCGAGGTTCAGGTGTTTGGCGATCTGGTTGAGGTTGTTGGCGTGCTTTGTCTGAGCAAGCCGTGCCAGCACCTCCGCCAAGAGCTGTTGCTCCGCAACAGGTGGTTTCCGCCGCTTCCGATATTTGGGAGCTTCAGCGGCAAAAACCACGGACTTGATATAGGACGCCAACGGCATCGCCCCAGCTTGGGCTTCAAGCTGCTGACGTTCTTCTGGTGTAAGGCGAATAGAGAAGGGAGCAGGGCGGGTCATGGTCGAGGCCCCCGCAAGATGTTTCTGTCATCTTTGAGGATGTCGTTCCAACGTTCGAGTTCCTCAAAAACCTCTTCAAAATTTGGCTGAGAATGGCTGTCAGAGCGGTTCGAAGAAACTCTTTTCGTTCGCACCATTTCACATTTTGATGTGAAGACATCCAAAAATCCAAGACTCTCAGCATCTTGCACCCTGCGGCAAACGGTCTATCTGTCGTAGGCCCATGGTGGTTTGATGGCCGCGTTGAAGATGGTTCTTGTCCCAAGAGCCATCGCTTTTCGTCGGCATTCCAGGGGCTTGACAGGAAATCGCTCACAGGCTCGATCGTTTCACCGAGGGGGAGGCCGATTGGTTTCTGACAGGATGCGTGACTGACGGTTCGAAAACTGAGTGTTGACCATGTCTGATCTCTTCTAGCTGACGGATGCGCAGCTAGCGAGTTTTTTTTCGCTCTTCCCGGGAGCCGATGGCGAACCCCACGTTGAAGGCAGGCTGCTTCTCCTGAAAGAAACCTCCAACAAAGTCGGTGTTTTGCAGAAAGTATGCCTAATAGAAAACCACCGAGAGCGGGGCTCCCGGTGGTCTATTTGCTGTGCATCAGAAGGCTAGGAAGCGCCTCTGAATGCGAAGGTCATGCTGCGTCCGACTGTCGAGACATCAGGTGCCGCAGGTTACCCGCATTTGCTGTGGCCGCAGCTGCGGCAGGTCATGCAGCCTTCCACCATCTGCAGATCGTATTGGCCGCAGCTGGGGCAGGGTTTGCCGCGTGGAGCATTGAGGGAAACCACTTCCGCTTGCGGATCTGATTTCAGCCCCATGCCTTCACCTTCGAGGAAGCCCGTTGCCACCATATGGGTTTCAATCACGCCGCCGATCGCCGCCAGAATGGAGGGGATGTATTTGCCTTGCACCCAGGCGCCGCCCCGCGGATCGAAGACCGCTTTCAGCTCCTCGACGACAAAGGACACATCGCCGCCACGGCGGAACACGGCCGAGATCATCCGGGTCAGCGCCAGGGTCCAGGCGTAATGCTCCATGTTCTTGGAGTTGATGAAGACCTCAAACGGGCGGCGGTGGCCGTTGATGATGATGTCGTTGATGGTGAGGTAAATGGCGTGCTCGGAATCCGGCCACTTCAGCTTGTAGGTGTGGCCTTCCAGAGACTGCGGGCGGTCCAGCGGCTCTGACATATAGACCACTTCGGCGCCATTCTCGCCCATATCGCTTTGATGCGGTGCATCGGCGCTTTCGCCCGGCGCCTTGTCGGAGCTTTCGCTGACGGTCAGGACTGAGCCGGTTACGTCATTGGGGCGATAGGTGGTGCAGCCTTTGCAACCAAGGTCCCAGGCCTGCATGTAGACGTCCTTGAACTCATCAAAGGAAATGTCTTCGGGGCAGTTGATGGTCTTGGAGATCGACGAGTCGATCCATTTCTGCGCCGCCGCCTGCATCTTGACGTGGTCGGAGGGGGGCAGGGTCTGGGCGTTGACGAAATAGTCGGGCAGCTCCTTGTCGCCGAACTTGTCGCGCCACATCTGCACGGCGTAATCCACGACTTCCTCTTCAGTGCGGCTGCCGTCCTTTTGCAGGACCTTGCGGGTATAGGCATAGGCAAAGACGGGTTCGATCCCCGAGGACACGTTGCCCGCATAAAGCGAGATGGTGCCGGTCGGTGCGATGGAGGTCAGCAGCGCGTTGCGGATACCGTGTTCGCGGATTGCGTCGCGCACATCCTCGTCCATATTCATCATGGTGCCCGACGCCAAGTAGGCGTCCGCATCGAACAGCGGGAAGGCGCCTTTTTCCTTGGCCAGATCCACCGAGGCCAGATAGGCCGCGCGGGCGATCGCGTGCAGCCAATCCTCGGTCTGCCGCGCGGCTTCGTCCGAGCCATAGCGCAGCCCCAGCATCAGCAGTGCGTCGGCAAGGCCTGTTACACCAAGACCGATGCGGCGCTTGTTCTGGGCTTCCTGTGCCTGGGCCTCCAGCGGGAATTTCGACACGTCTACAACGTTGTCCATCATCCGCACCGCGGTGGCGACCAGCTCTTTCAGGGCCTGCGGATCCAGTTCGGAGTCTTTCTCGAAGGGGTTCTTGACCAGGCGCGCCAGATTGATCGAGCCAAGCAGGCAGGCGCCATAGGGGGGCAGGGGCTGTTCGCCGCAGGGGTTGGTGGCCGCGATCTGTTCCACGTAGGACAGGTTGTTGGCCTTGTTGATGCGGTCGATGAAGATCACACCGGGTTCGGCGTAATCATAGGTCGCCTGCATGATCTTGTTCCACAGGTCCCGCGCCTGGACGGTGTGATAAACCTTGTCACCAAAAACCAGATCCCAGGATCCATCTGCCTTTACCGCTTCCATGAAGGGGTCGGTGACCAGCACGGACATGTTGAACATGCGCAGGCGGGCGGGGTCGGATTTCGCGGTGATGAAGGCCTCGATATCGGGATGGTCGCAGCGCATGGTCGCCATCATCGCGCCCCGGCGCGAGCCTGCGGACATGATGGTTCTGCACATGGCGTCCCAGACATCCATGAAGCTGAGCGGGCCAGAGGCGTCTGCGGCAACACCTTTCACATCGGCGCCGCGCGGACGGATGGTGGAGAAGTCATAGCCGATGCCACCGCCCTGCTGCATGGTCAGCGCGGCCTCTTTCAGCATGTCGAAGATGCCAGCCATGCTGTCGGGGACGGTGCCCATCACGAAGCAGTTGAACAGGGTCACCTGCCGCGCTGTGCCGGCACCGGCGGTGATCCGGCCAGCGGGCAGATACTGGAAGTCCTCAAGCGCACCGTAGAATTTGTCCTCCCACATCTTGGGATCGGTCTCAGCCCGTGCCAGGTCGCGGGCGATGCGGCGCCAGCTGTCTTCGACGGTCTGGTCGATGGGGGTGCCATCGGCCTGTTTGAAACGGTATTTCATGTCCCAGATCTGTTCGGCAATCGGGGCGGCAAAGCGGCTCATATGGCGAATCCCTATGGTCGGTCGTGGCAAGGTGGCGGCCTGACTACACCAGCCGCGCCGATATCCTCAACGCAGAAATCGCGCGGAGGCGTAAATTTATCATCATCGTACCACAACACCTTGTCGATCTGCCAGTCTGACCTACAATATAGAGTTGATCATCTGGACGACTCTGTGGGCATCTTGTGGATAACTATATCAACCTCGTGAAACTTTCCGTTGGGACTGAAACTGTTGACGGGCTGGCAGCCTGGCAGGCGGAGTACCGCAAGCAGTTGCCGGAGGGATTGCCGCGCCATGTTACGCGGATGTGGCCCAAGCGCGAAGCGGAGATCCTCAATGGTGGGTCGATCTATTGGGTGATCAAGGGACAAATCCAGTGTCGTCAACGCATTCTGCGGCTGGACGAGGTGATCGGTGGCGACGGAATCCGCCGCTGTGCAATTGTTCTGGAGCCGGAAATCCACCGTACACAGGTCGCAACGCGGCGGGCTTTTCAGGGGTGGCGCTATCTGAAGCCGGAGGACACGCCGCCGGATCTGCGAAAAGGGCGTGTGGCAGAAAAGCCGTTGCCGCCTGAGCTGTCGCAGGCGCTTGCGGAAATCGGCGTGATCTGACCAGCCGGCGACCAATCGGCTATGATCGCCTATATATCAGGGGCGCAGTGACGCAAAAAAGGCCCCTGCCGGGGCCTTCATCAGGTCGCTTCACGCGGCAGTAACTTCGCGGTCCGTCGGTGGCGGCGCTGGACCGTCAGGAGGGCTCTTTTCCTACATTCTCTTGAAATGCGGTCTCAAAAGCGGCCTGTTTCTCGACAGAGGCCTCGGTCTGATAGTTGGCTTTCCATTCATCCATGGTCATGCCGTAGAAGCTTTCACGTGCCTCGGCTTTTCCCATCTCGATGCCGCGTTCATTGGCGGCTTCCTGATACCAGCGCGACAGGCAATTGCGGCAGAACCCTGCGAGATTCATCATGTCGATGTTCTGCACATCGGTGCGGTCTTCCATCAGGTGCTGGCGCAACCGGCGGAAGGCGGCCGCCTCTAGTTCGATCTGGGTCTGCTTGTCCATGTCGGGCTCCTTCCATGACACTATCTGCGTGACTAGCAGTTGCACCCGGGCGGGGCAACTCGCACCGATGGTCGCGCCCTATCGGGTGTCAGAGACCTGATTTGTCCAAGGCGCAGGGCAGTACATTGGCCAGACGTTCGGCCCAGTCCTGCTGCTCGGCTGCACTGGCAATCAGATCGTTGCGCAGTTCGATCAGCGTGTTTGGGCGCGCATGGGCGGTACCATGTCGATCCAGCGTATCGCCGGGCAGATAGCCTGTGTAGGGCGCATTCACGCCGACGCAGAGGTCCGGCTGCGCCTTCAGCTCGGTGACGATATGGGGCGACAGGGGTTCGTTGTCAGGTGACAGGATTCCGATGTGCCAAGGGCGTGGCGGACGTCCGCGCAGCTGGCGGGTGAAGGAGTGGATGGACACCAGAACCGCGCCGGGCCGCATCAGCAGCTCGGCCAGGGCATCATGATAGGGGTGGTAGCAGGCCGCCATCCGCGCCGTTCGCTCGGCCGCATCGGCGTGGCGGTTGCCGGGAATGATGGTCCCGTCGTAGAGTTTCATAAGCAGGGTCGGATCATCCGGGCCACGGTTTGGATCAATCACCAGTCGCGAGAAATTGGAGGCGATGACCGGCGCATCCAGAAGCTGCCCCAACTGCTGTGCCACCCCATAGGCGCCGATATCATAGGCAATGTGGCGCTCCATGTCCGCGCGCGGCAGGCCAAGTCCGCCGTTGTTCACAAAGGGGGGGACATGATTGGTGGCATGATCGCAGCAGATCACCCAGCGGGCAGGGCGCCCGGCCCCATGCAAGAAGAATGGTGAATATGTCATCTGTCCGTCGCCATTTGATGATGAAGCTTTAGGGGAGTTGCGGCAAAATGGGAATTAGGCGATAAGCGCCGCAGCAATGTTTGCGATAACACCGTTCCAGCCGATGAAGAGGATGACCCCATGAGAAGATCGCGCAATGTAAAGATTGTTGCCACCCTTGGGCCGGCATCCGAAACCTATGAGACCATCCGTGCCCTGCATGAGGCGGGTGCAGATGTGTTCCGTCTGAACATGTCGCACGGCAGCCACGAAGAGATTGCCGCCAAACATGCGATTATTCGCAAGGTCGAGGCCGATCTGGACAGCTCGATTGCCATCCTCGCCGACCTTCAGGGGCCGAAGCTGCGTGTCGGCGTCTTTGCCAATGGTTCGGAGGAGCTGGTCGAAGGTGCGTCCTTCCGGCTGGATCTGGACAAGGCAGAGGGTGACGTGAATCGCGTCTGTCTTCCCCACCCCGAGATTTTCGAAGCCCTGCAGCCCGGTGCCCATCTGCTGGTCAACGATGGCAAGATTCGCCTGAAGGTGGAGACCTGCGGCAACGACTTCGCCAATTGTACCGTCACCACAGGTGGGACAATCTCCAACCGCAAGGGGGTGAATGTTCCCGATGTGGTGCTGCCGCTGGCGGCCCTGTCGGAGAAAGATCGCGGCGATCTGGAATTTGTCTGCGGGCTGGGCGTCGATTGGCTGGCGCTGTCCTTTGTTCAGCGCGCCAAGGACGTCTACGAGGCACGTGGTCTTGCGGATGGTCGCGCGGCTGTGCTGTCGAAAATCGAAAAACCGGCTGCGGTCGACAATTTCGATGAAATCCTAGATGCCTCCGACGGGATCATGGTTGCGCGCGGCGATCTGGGTGTTGAACTGCCGGTTGCTGCAGTGCCGCCGATCCAGAAACGACTGGTGCGTCGCTGCCGTGCAGCTGCCAAACCGGTGATCGTGGCCACCCAGATGCTGGAAAGCATGATCGAAAGCCCGATGCCGACCCGCGCCGAAGTCTCCGATGTGGCGACCGCGATCTACGAGGGGGCGGATGCAATCATGCTCTCCGCTGAATCCGCGGCAGGCCAGTACCCGATCGAAGCGGTGAAGACGATGGACAATGTCGCCACCGAGGTAGAGGTGGATCCGACCTATAGCCAGATCATTGCCTCTTCCCGCTCGGCCAAGGGCGATACCGTCGCCGACGCCATTGTCGCTGCCGCGCGTGAAATCGCCGAGAAGACCGAGATCAAGGCGATCTGCTGCTATACCCAAAGCGGCACCACCGCGCTGCTGACCGCACGGGAGCGTCCGGGCGTGCCGATCATTGCGCTGACGCCGCTGAACCGGACAGCCCGCCGTCTGGCGCTGAGCTGGGGCTGCAACTGTGTGGTGACGCCGGATCAGGAACGCTTCAAAGGCGCTGTGGTCGGTGCCGCGCGTGCCGCCCGTTCCGGCGGCTTCGCCGGGGAAACCGATCAGATCGTCGTGACGGCCGGTGTGCCTTTCAACGTTCCGGGCACCACCAACATCCTGCGTGTGGCACCCTGCGATGAACGTTTGATCTACAGCACCGACCCGGAGTAACCTGAACGCGTCTTAGTCTTCTGCGAGGACGCGCAGCATGGATACGGATCTGGCACTGGTGCTTGGGTTGTTGCTGGCTTTTCTGGCAATACCCGCGCTGTTGTCTGCCGCTACCGACCGCCGCACCCCCAGGGTGTCGGCGGTTTTTCTTGTCGTGGCGGTGGGTCTGCTCCTATATGCGTTCAGTACCAAATCCGGCGGGTATCAGATCGACGATATCCCGAAAGCCATTTTCCGGGTGATTGGCCGCTTTACCTGAGCGTCATGGCGCGCGCTGACTGTCGAGGCCGCGCTGACTGAACCTCAAGGAGGGCGGATTGGCCGTCTGCTCGAAGAATCTGCTTGCCCTTATGGTCCAGCTTGCGTAAACGGCAGCCCTGTTCGCGTGGCCGGCCCAATGTGGCATGCCGAGTCGCGCATAGACCGAACCCGCATTGAAGGAGACGGAAATGCCCAAAATGAAGACAAAATCGAGCGCCAAGAAGCGCTTCAAAGTGACCGCGACCGGCAAGGTCCTCGCAGGTCAGGCCGGCAAGCGCCATGGCATGATCAAGCGGACCCGCAAGTTTATCCGCGACGCCCGCGGCACCACTACCCTGTCGGCACCCGACGCAAAGATCGTCAAGGGCTTCATGCCCTACGACCGCTAAGAGGAGATCTGAGATATGTCCCGCGTTAAAGGTGGTACCACAACTCACGCCCGTCACAAGAAAGTCATCAAGGCCGCAAAAGGCTATTATGGCCGTCGCAAGAATACCTTCAAGGTCGCGCGTCAGGCTGTTGACAAGGCAAACCAATACGCAACCCGCGACCGTAAGAACCGCAAGCGGAATTTCCGCGCGCTGTGGATCCAGCGGATCAACGCAGCTGTGCGTAGCCACGACGAGGCTCTGACATACTCCCGCTTCATCAACGGCCTGACCCTGGCCGGTATCGAAGTGGACCGCAAAGTGCTGGCCGATCTGGCCGTACACGAGCCCGAAGCATTCGGTGCCATCGTGAAGCAGGCACAGAGCGCACTGGCAGCCTAAGCTTAGGCGCAAGACAATTCCGAAAGGGCCGCTCTGCAAAGGGCGGCCCTTCTGCTGTTGCTGATCTGCTAGAGAGGCAGGCTATACGGTCTGACGGAGGCGGGGAGGCTGCCGGATTGTCGCGATTGCCGCCCGATTGGCAGAGAACCGGTTCAAAAGCTTGCTTTCAGCTTCTGCTGTGGTAGCAGGGCTGCAGCATTATTCAGGGGACCGTCATGGACGATCTTAAAGCAAAATATCTCGGGCAGATCGCCGATGCTGCCGATGAAAACGCGCTGGAGACCATCCGGGTTGCAGCTGTTGGGAAAAAGGGCGAAGTCGCGCTGAAGATGCGTGAGCTGGGCAAGATGACGCCTGAAGAGCGTCAGGTTGCGGGTCCGGCCCTGAACGCGCTGAAGGATGAGATCAACGCCGCACTCGCCGCCAAGAAGGCCGGGCTGGCCGATGCCGCATTGGATGCGCGCCTGCGGACCGAATGGCTGGACGTCACCTTGCCGACCCGCCCGACGCGCAGCGGGACTCTGCATCCGATCAGCCAGGCCAGCGAGGAGTTGACCGCGATCTTTGCCGAGCTGGGTTTCTCCGTTGCCGAAGGTCCGCGTATCGACACCGACTGGTACAATTTCGATGCGCTGAATATTCCCGGCCACCATCCGGCACGCGCTGAGATGGACACGTTCTACATGCACCGCGCCGAGGGCGATAACCGCCCGCCGCATGTGCTTCGCACCCATACCAGCCCCGTCCAGATCCGCTCGATGGAGAAGATGGGTGCGCCTTTGCGCATCATCTGTCCGGGTGGCGTTTACCGCGCTGATTACGACCAGACCCACACGCCGATGTTCCATCAGGTCGAAGGCCTCGCGCTGGACAAGAACATCTCCATGGCGAACCTGAAATGGGTGCTGGAAGAATTCGTGAAATCCTTCTTTGAGGTGGACAGCGTCGATCTGCGTTTCCGTGCGTCGCATTTCCCCTTCACCGAACCGTCGGCCGAGGTTGATATCCGCTGTTCCTGGAAAGATGGCACGCTGAAGATTGGTGAGGGTGACGACTGGCTTGAAATCCTCGGCTCCGGCATGGTGCACCCCAAGGTGATTGCCGCTGGCGGGATCGACCCAGACATCTATCAGGGGTTTGCGTTCGGGATGGGGATCGACCGGATCGCGATGCTGAAATACGGTATTCCTGATCTGCGCGCCTTCTTCGACAGCGACCTGCGCTGGCTGCGCCACTACGGTTTCCAGTGTCTCGACGTGCCGACGCTGCACGGTGGTTTGAGCCGCTAGGCCCGGGTGACGGACTTCTGAACGCCTGCCTCGTACCTGAGGCGGGCGTTTTGGTTTGGGGCCTAGGTTCACCGCCCCACAAACATGTGAAATGACAGGGGCGTGGTGTCGGGTAGTCTCCCGTCTATGACACGTTTTCTCCTCTTGCTCTCAACCGCTTACATGTACGCCACCTCTGTCGCGGCCATGGGGCCGTGGAAGGCAAATGCAGACCCCTGCGGCGAAGAGCTGGCCTGCGCGCTGGGAGATCGCAGCTATCACGTGATGGAGCCTGATAACTGGGACGGTGTCGCGCCGCTGCCTGTGCTGATGCATTTTCATGGCTGGTCGCGAACAGGCAAACATGCGCTGCGCTCCGATCGGGTCGGGGCCTCGGCCAAACGGCGGGGCGTATTGCTGGTCACCCCGAATGGCCGTGGCAAGAGCTGGAATTTCTGGACGGCAGACACCGAGGATGTGCCCTTTGCCGATGCGGTGCTGGCGGATGTGGCAAAACGCTACCCGGTCGATGCCGAACAGGTCTTTGTCTCGGGCTATTCCTACGGATCCGCCATGGCCTGGCGTTACGCCTGCCAGAGCGGCAAGGGGATTGCGGCATTGCTGGCAGTGGCGGGCAGTATTGATCAAACCGAAACCTGCGCCGAGGCCCCGCAGGAGGTTCGGCATGTGCACGGGCTTGCGGACACGGTGATGGATTTTCCGATGGGGCCGGGGGGTGATGTGACCTATCCGGTGGCCTTGTGGCGGCGGGCGTTCGACTGTTCCGGCGGAGGCGAGGCGCAGGGAGATTGGCAGGTCCGCAGTTTCCTGACGTTTTCGCGCACCGGCTGGAGCTGCGGTGGGCATGATGTCACCCTGGATCTGCACTCGGGCGGGCATTTCATCCCGCATGGTTGGATCGGTCGGCAGCTGGATGAGCTTTTGGGTCTCACCCCCAGCTATCCTTAGGCCGAGAGCGGAGCCAAGGCTTGCACATGGGGGCAATCTTTGTCATTGCCTGCTGCAACATGCATGGCTTGCCATAGGAAACCGGACCGATGAAATTCACTCTTTCTTGGCTGAAAGACCACCTCGACACTGAGGCCTCCGTCGAGGACATCACCGAAACACTGACCGACCTCGGGCTTGAGGTCGAAGGTGTGTCGAACCCTGCGGACCGGCTGAAGGATTTTACGCTCGGCTATGTGAAACATGCCGAGAAACACCCCGACGCGGACAAGCTGCGGGTGTGCAAGGTCGACACCGATGAAGGCGAGATGCAGATCATCTGCGGCGCGCCCAATGCCCGTGAAGGTATCACCGTCGTGGTTTGCAAACCGGGCATGTATATTCCCGGTCTCGACATCACCATCGGTGTGGGCAAGATCCGCGGTGTCGAGAGCTTTGGCATGATGGCGTCCGAGCGCGAGCTGGAACTGTCGGATGAACATGACGGCATCATCGAGCTGCCTTCGGGCAATGTCGGCGATCGCTTCGTCGATTGGCTGGCCGAGAATAGCCCGGCCAAGGTCGATCCCGTTATTGAAATCGCCATCACGCCGAACCGCCCGGATGCGCTGGGGGTTAGGGGGATCGCGCGGGATTTGGCCGCACGCGGGCTGGGCACATTGAAGCCGCTTGATATCGAGCCGGTCGACGGCGGATTCGAAAGCCCGATCAAGGTCAATATCGACGCAGATACGCTGGATGGCTGCCCGCTGTTCACCGGTCGCCTGATCCGCGGCGTGAAGAACGGCCCTAGCCCGCAGTGGCTACAGGACCGGTTGAGCGCCATTGGTCTGCGTCCGATTTCGACACTGGTTGATATCACCAATTATTTCACCTTCGATCAGAACCGCCCACTGCATGTCTTTGACGCAGCCAAGGTGGCGGGCAATCTGCGCATCCACCGGGCAGCGGGTGGCGAGACGCTGACCGCGCTGGACGAGAAGGACTACACCTTCGCCGAAGGGCAGATGGTCATCTCCGACGACAACGGCCCGGAGAGCATTGCGGGCATCATGGGCGGGGCCGACACCGGGTGCACCGAGGAAACGACCGATGTGTTCCTTGAGAGCGCATTCTGGGACCATGTGCAGATCGCGACCACTGGCCGGGCGCTGAAAATCAACTCGGACGCGCGCTACCGTTTCGAGCGGGGCGTCGACCCCGAATACACCCGTGAAGGTCTCGATCATGCCACCCGGATGATCCTCGACCTCTGCGGTGGCGAGCCGTCGAATGTGGTGATCGCAGGCGCTGTACCGGATCACGCGCGCGCCTATAAGCTGGATCCCGAGCGGGTCCAGTCGCTGGTCGGGATGGATATCCCGGAATCAGAGCAGCGCCAGACCCTGACCCGTCTGGGTTTCCGGCTTGAGGGCAATATGGCCCATGTTCCGAGCTGGCGCCCGGATGTGATGGGGGAGGCTGATCTGGTGGAGGAGGTGGCGCGTATCGCGTCGCTCACGAAACTGGAAGGCAAGCCGTTGCAGCGCCTGACAGATGGCGTCCCTGCACCGGTGATGACCCCTGAGCAACGCCGCCAGCAGATCGCGCGCCGGACCTGCGCCAGCCTCGGCTATAACGAGGTGGTGAGCTACACCTTCATCGACAAGGCCTCTGCAACGCTGTTTGGTGGCGGGGACGATGCGACCATGCTGGCCAATCCGATCTCCTCCGAGATGTCGCACATGCGTCCGGCACTGTTGCCCGGGCTGTTGCAGGCTGCCGCACGCAATCAGGCGCGTGGCTTCATGGATCTGGCGCTCTTCGAGGCGGGACCTGCTTTTCACGGTGGTGAACCGGGTGAGCAGCATAACCTGATTTCCGGCCTTCTGGTTGGCCGTACCGGCCCCAAGGACGTGCATGGCACCAGCCGCGCGGTCGACACGTTTGACGCCAAGGCAGATATCGAGGCGGTTCTGGCCGCAATCGGTGCGCCTGCCAAGGTCCAGATCCTTCGCGGGGCAGAGCCCTGGTGGCATCCGGGGCGGCATGGCAAAATCTGCCTGGGTCCGAAGAAAGTGCTGGGTGTCTTTGGCGAACTGCACCCGAAGGTTCTGAGCGAAATGGGGATCAAGGGGGCCGCTGTTGCCTTTACCATCTGGCCTGACGAAGTTCCGATGCCACGCAAAACCGGTGCCAATCGTGGTGCGCTGGTTCAAAGCGACCTGCAAGCGGTCGAGCGTGATTTCGCCTTTGTCGTGGCCGAGGACGTCGAAGCCCTTACCCTGGTCAATGCCGCCGCAGGCGCCGACAAGGCGCTGATTGATGATGTGCGCGTTTTTGACGAGTTCATCGGTGGCAGCCTGGGAGAGGGCAACAAGTCTCTGGCCATCACGGTCCGCTTGCAGCCGACCGAAAAAACCCTGACCGAAAAGGATATCGAAGCGGTCAGCGACAAGATTGTCACAAAAGTCACCAAGGCCACCGGCGGCATATTGCGCGGATAACGGCGCCTGTGACCTCTGGCTGAAACCTGTATTATTCTGGAAACGCGCCCCGGTTGAGGGCGCGTTTTCAGTTCTGGGCGAGAAAATCTGCCAGAATGTCAAAGACCCGCCGGATGCGGCGGCTGGTGTGGAGCTCGCGGTGAGTGGTCAGCCAGATCGGAAATACGATTGGATCCAGCCGCGGCAGTAGCCGTTCAATGCCGGGCGTGGGCTCGGCCACATCCTCCATCATCGGGCAGATGCCGAAGCCCTGTTTGACCAGCTCCCAGGCGGTAAGACCGCTGGAGGACTTGATCCGAAAGTTTTCCGGCGCAAGATGGATTCCAAGCGGCGCCAGGAAGTCAATCGAACGGTCCACATCGGCAAAACCGACGAAATCGTGGTCTGCCAACTCCCTGGTTGATGCCGGACGACCCCGCCGCTCCAGATAGCTCGGGGCGGCGTAGAAATGCGCCCGCGCTTCGCGCACGAGGCGCGCGATCAGTTCCGGCTGGTCAGGGCGCACATGGCGGATGGCAATATCCGCTTCGCGTCGCATCAGGTCCCGGATGTCGTTGGCGGCCACGACATCAATCGTCAGCCGCGGCGCGCGCTGTCGGATCTGGCGCAGCACAGGCGGCAGCACATAGGCCGACACGACGTCGCTTGCGGTAATCCGAATGGTGCCTTCGATGGTTTGGGCCGAGGCGCTGGCCGCCAGTGACAGGCCCTCGGCTGCGGCCCCCATCCTGCGGCTGTGGTCCAGCAGATCCTGCCCTGCGGAAGTCAGTGCCAGACGGCGCCCCGGACGTTCAAACAGCATCACACCGAGATCGGCTTCTAGGGCTGCGACCTGTCGGGACAGGGTCGGTTGGGTCAGCCCCAGCTTGCGCGCACCGGCGGAGAGGGAGCCGGTTTCTGCCGTCGCCAGAAACGCCCGGATATGATTCCAGTCGAGTTTATCCATACAAATATGTATACCTCAACTGCAAATTTTGGCAATTTTACTTATGTTTCTGCATGGGTAGCCTGTAGCCATCTTAGGAGGATAGAGATGACAACCGATGCGCGCTTCTGGGACAGGATTGCCCCCAAATACGCCAAATCCAAAATCCGGGATGAGGCCGCCTATCAATACACGTTGGAGCGCACGAGAGCCTATCTGAAGGCGGGCGACCACGTGCTGGAAGTGGGCTGCGGTACGGGATCCACCGCGATCGCACTGTCGGACGCGGTTTCGGCGATGACCGCAACCGATCTGTCGGAGGGAATGCTGCGCATCGGTCGCGACAGGGCCGCGCAGGCCGGGGCGGACAACGTGACCTTTGAACATTGCGGTGACGACGCGCTGCCAGCCGGACCGTTTGACGTGGTGATGGCTTTCAACCTTCTGCATCTGGTTTTGGATGTGGATGCCGCACTTGCGTCGGTCGCCGAACGCGTGCCGAGCGGGAAGCTGTTCATTTCCAAGACACCCTGTCTGGGCGAGGCGCGTGGCAGCCTGAAGTACTGGATGTTCTCGGTACTGATCCCATTGATGCGTCTGGTCGGAAAGGCGCCGAGTTCGGTGGCTTTGCTAAGTATTGCGGAGCTGGAGGCCGCCGTTGAGCGAGCCGGGTTCGAGATTATCGAGACCGGCAATTACCCGATCTCGATACCGAGCCGTTATCTGGTGGCACGGCGGCGCTAGCTTCCTGAGCTGACGCGAAGCAGTGGACGAATTGTTGCAGCTGGTGGATACTCTGCCTGCTGGCCGAACGGGCTATGGTCCCGGCGCCAGGGCACATCACATTGGCGGGGCCAGCAACAGACAGGATCTGGTAGGGCGGGCCGAAACCGTCAGCTGCTCGCGCAGGAAAGGACATTCCGTGACTTTGAACGTATATCTCTCAGGCGAAATTCACACCGATTGGCGGGACCAGATTATTGATGGTGCAGCGGGCCTGGATGTGCATTTTTCCAGCCCGGTTACCGATCATGACGCCAGCGATGACTGCGGTGTGGCTATTCTGGGCAGTGAGCCGAACAAGTATTGGCACGACCACAAAGGCGCGATGGTCAATGCCATTCGCACCCGCAAGGGTCTGTCAGACGCGGATATCGTCGTGGTCCGCTTTGGCGAAAAATACAAACAGTGGAACGCGGCCTTTGATGCGGGCTATGCGGCCGCTCTGGGCAAGTCGCTGATTGTCCTGTCCCAGGATGAGCATCAGCATGCCTTGAAAGAGGTACATGCCGCTGCCTTGGCTGTCGCGAAAGAACCGCGGCAGGTTGTCGAAATTCTGCGCTACGTGTTGCAGGGGAGCCTGCCTGCGTGACCGGGCCGACATTGACGACGGAGCGGCTGTCGCTGCGCCCGCACCGGCTGGAGGATTTTGATGCGCTGACGGCGTTGTGGATGGATCCGGTGGTTGTCCGTCATACGATCGGTCGCCCGGCCAGCCGCGAGGAAACCTGGACGCGCCTGTTGCGCTACATCGGACATTGGCAGGTGCTGGGTTACGGTTACTGGGCGATCACCAGCCGCGACGACGGACGCTATCTCGGCACCGCCGGCTTTGCTGATTATCAGCGCGATATCGACCCTCCGCTCGGCTCGGTGCCCGAGGCGGGCTGGGGGCTGATGCCAGCGGAACATGGGAAGGGGCTGGCGACAGAGGCGGTCGAGCGCATACACCGGTGGGCTGCCGAGGAGACTCAATGGCGATCAACCTGTTGTCTTCTGGATCCTGACAACGCAGCCTCGATCCGAGTCGCCGAGAAGATGGGCTACAGCGCCAGTCACGAAGCCAACTACCGTCAAGAGCCGACACTGGTGATGACCAGAGCGATCCCGCGCTAACACGCTTTCGAAGCCATAGACAGCCGCCCTGCACGTAGATCCGGGGCGGCTGCCGGGAGATCAGCCCTCTTTCTTGATTTCCACGCTGTGCGGGTAGGGGATTGAGATGCCCTTGTCGTCAAAAGCCTCTTTGACGGCTTGGGTCATTGCGAACTTCAGCTCCCAATAATCCGCGGCCTTGCACCACAGACGTGCGGTGAGATCGACCGAGCTGTCGCCAAGATTGGTCACCCGGACCCAAGGAGCAGGATCCGCCATGACCCGTGTATCGGCCTCGGCGAGGGCCATGATGATCTCCTTGGCGTCATCGGCACTGTCGCCATAGTCGATGCCAAAGACCATATCCACGCGGCGGGTGTCATGGGCGGAGTAATTGGTGATGATTGCACCCCAGGCCTGACCGTTGGGAATGATGATCTGGACGTTGTCCGGTGTGACCAGTTCGGTCACGAAGAGGTTCAGGTCAACCACGGTGCCGGAGGTGCCGCCGATATCGACATACTGGCCGAGCTTGTAGGGGCGAAATAGAACCAGCATGACGCCCGCAGCCAGATCGCTCAGCGTTCCCTGGAGAGCAAGGCCAATCGCCAGGGTCGCAGCGCCGAGCATGGCGACCAGGCTGGTGGCCTCTATCCCAAAGATGCCAAGCACGGCGACCAGCACGATGGCCAGCAATATCCAGCGGACGGCACTGGCGGCAAAATTACCGAGTGTTTGATCCAGATGTGGCGTAGCGTTGATGCGACGGCGCACGGTGCTGCTGATGATACCGGCGGTTATCCAGCCAAGCACCAGCACAACCAGCGCCTTGGCCGCACTGATTAGCAAGGGCCAGAGCGCGCCCAATTGTTCGATCCATTCTTCCATGTCGTTGTCTGGTCCCTGCCATTGTCTCAAAGGAATGCCCGATCACCGGCAACGCGAGGTCGCCGGTGCCCGAGATGTGGCCTTAGTCCGACCGGCCGCAGGATGCCACCTGCGGATCGTCTGTGTCTGCTTACCGTTTCAGGGAGTCGCGGATTTCCAACAGGACATCCAGCTCTGTGGGGCCGGCGGGGGCTTCCTCGGCGGGCATGGCTTCCTGCTTGCGGAAAGCGGCGTCTTTGACCTTGTTGACGTAGCGCACCAGCATGAACACCACGAATGCGATGATCAGAAAGTTGATCACTGCCATCACAAAGGCACCGTGAGCAAACACAGCGGCGCCCGCCTCACGTGCGGCCTCCAGGCTGGCACCTTCAGGGACGTTGCCCGCAAGGACCAGGTAGGAGTTGGTGAAATCGATCCCGCCAGTGAACAATCCGATGATGGGGTTGATCAGGTCGTTGACCATGCTGCTGACGATCGCGGTAAAGGCGGCGCCGATGATGATGCCGACGGCCATGTCCATCACATTGCCCTTGGCAATGAAATCTCTGAATTCCTGAAGCATGTTGTTTGTCCCTGTTAACGAAGTCATTTTCATTGAGCAGACGTCGCGACCATCTGCGCGCTGCATGACCGCAGTTTAGTCAGGTTTTGGCCGCCGCTGCTATTGATTTTGCATTGAAAACTCTAGCCGTAGCCCTGTCGCGCGGACCATCGCAGCGGCACCGGCCCGGCGTTTCGCCATATTCTGACCGCAAAATGGGCCAGCACCGGTCCCAGAGCGGTCCTGTGTTGGACGTGTTTGCCGGGTAAATCTTGGCCGTTGGATGTGTTTTTCCCTGGACCCTAACAGCGCGCCGCCTGTGGGATCTGGGCGCGGGCGCGTCATCGGGGGCGCCGGCTGTATCGGCGCGGGGTGTCCGCTGCTGTTGCTGGAGCGGAGTTAATTGTTAGGTACAAGGTAGACGCGAGACATGGCCATTCTTGACAATGCGATCTGGTTGACCGGCATCAACGGCACCGCGCAAAGTGGGTCTACCTCACTGAGTGAAGGCGGCAATACCACGGTTGTGACAGGCACGTTCACAGCGGACAGCTGGGACAGTTCGCAGGATGGCTACGCGGTTTCCGATTTCGGTGCCTTTGGCGTCAGCGATCCCATCACCGCAAGTTACGGGTTCTCCAATCCTGTCACAAATTTACGGTTTGATCTTCAGCATGTGAATTCGAACGGCAGTTCGAATGACGATAAGTTTACGCTTCGGGTGCTGGACGCAAGCGGTGTGTTGATCCCCGCATCGCAGATCATTGCCGGGTTGACCGGGGTTACCCACCATCAGGTCACGGTCAACGCCGATGGCACGGTCTCGATCGAGGCTGAGGGCAGCACAGCCGCCGATATCGGTATTGCAATCGACGGTCCCGTTTCGCAGCTGGATGTGATCTTTGACAATGGGGGGGACGCACCTGTTTCCGGCGGAGCGGGACTGTCCGATCTGACGTTCACGATCCCGCCGGCCTTGGATTACATCGTCGAAGGCACCGATTCCGGCGAGCGCATCGACGTCAACTATCTGGGCGATCCCGAAGGCGATCGGGTCGACAGCGCCGACGCGGCTGATGGCTCTCAGGATGACGTGATCGAGGCCGGCGGCGGCAATGATACCGTTATCGCAGGTGAGGGGGATGACCGGGTCGATGCAGGCGCCGGCGATGACTCGGTCGAAGGGGGTATCGGGTCGGACACCCTGTTTGGCGGCGATGGGAACGATCTGCTACAGGGCGGCGCCGGTGATGATCTGCTGCAAGGTGGCATCGGTAGCGACACGCTGGAGGGCGGCGCCGGGCGCGACACGCTGGAAGGTGGTATCGGGCATGACTCGCTTAGCAGCGGCGACGATAACGATCTGCTGTTGGGCGGCGATGGCAACGATACGATCACCGCAGGCTATGGCGATGACACGATCTATGGCGGGGCTGGCAATGACCAGCTCGAAGGGCTCTATGGCAACGATCTGATCTATGCGGGGGAAGGGGACGACCATGTCTTTGGCCGCGATCAGGATGACCTGATTTATGGTGAAGACGGCAATGACACGCTGATCGGCAGCATGGGAACCGACACCGTCTGGGGCGGGGCTGGCAATGACATTCTGGCGGGCAGCCAAGGCAATGATGAGATCCATGGCGGCGATGGCGACGACCTCGCCTTTATCGGTGTCTATGAAGATTCCGACCGCATCTTCCTCGACGATGGCAATGACTATCTCGATGGGAGCACCGCCGGGTCATCCTTTTATGGCGAAGGTGGCCGTGGCGACGACGTGATGAACAGCGGCGTCGGCAATGACACGTTGCTGGGCGGCGAGGGCTATGACCAGCTGAGTGGCGGCGCAGGCGGCGACTCGTTGGATGGCGGCAGCGAAGATGACATAATCGAAGGCGGAAGCGGCGCTGATACGCTGATCGGCGGTGCGGGTGCGGACAGCCTATACGGCGAGGATGACCGGGATCTGTTGATCGGCGGGGCCGGGGATATCGTCGATGGTGGCGAAGGTGGTGATGATTACGACCGGCTTGATATCAGCGAGCTGCGCGCGCTTGGAAACACCCGGATCATCTATACCAGCGCTGACCGCGAGGACGGCCGGGTCGAGGTCACGAACAACAACAATGACACCGTTGGAACGTTGACCTTCTATAACATCGAGGAGGTCATTCCCTGTTTTACGCCGGGCAGCCTTGTCCTGACACCGCAGGGTGCGGTTCCGGTCGAGGATCTGGAGATTGGTGATCGCGTACTGACGCGCGACAGCGGGTTGCAAACCCTGCGCTGGACCGCGCGACGGGTGGTTACAACGGCAGAGTTGGCACGCCGCCCTCAGTTCCAACCGATCCTGATTGAGGCCGGGGCGCTCGGCCAGGAGGGGGCCGAGCTTGTGCCGAACCGGGATATGATGGTGTCACCGCAACACAGGATGCTGCTGACGGGAAGCCGTGCCGAACTGCTGTTCGGCTCAAACGAGGTGCTGGTGGCGGCTGTGCATCTGATCAACGATCGCGATATCCGCCGGGCGCGAACACTGGATGTGACCTATATTCATCTGCTCTTCGATCAGCATGAAATCATCTGCACCGATGGAGCCTGGAGCGAGAGTTTTCAGCCCGGTGACCTGACACTGGCGGGGATGGATATGGCCCAGCGGTCAGAGCTTTGCCAACTGTTCCCGGAGCTGGAGAGTATGGGGCAGGCCTTTCCGACGGCGCGGCGGTCCTTGCGCAGCCATGAGGCGCGGGTGTTGCTGTCCGCAGGTCGGCACAATCGCGGCGACGGATCAGCCAAATAACCCGGCCACCATCGGCGGCCGGGTTGCTGCTTTGTTACTGGAACTTCTTGATTTCACCGGTCTTGAGGCGTGCCATGTAGCTGTTCAACTCGCCCTTGACGATTGGCATCAGGAAGTAGAGCGCGACGATGTTCACCACGGCCATGGCAAAGATTGCCGCATCGGAGAAGTCGATGACCGGACCCAGGCTGGCCGCGGCGCCGATGATGACAAACAGGCAGAAGATCACCTTGAAGACCAGTTCAGTGGTCTTGCCCTCACCGAACAGGAAGGTCCAGGCTTTGAGGCCGTAGTAGGACCAGCTGATCATGGTGGAGAAGGCAAACAGGATCACCGCGATGGCCAGAATATACTTGAACCAGCCAAATGCCGACGAGAAGGCCGCAGATGTCAGAGCCACGCCGGAATTGCCATCCACGGTCTGGATCGCGCTTCCTGCCTCGTTCAGCACGTAGAGACCGGTTTCAGGGTTGCTGACCAGCTGGCCGGTGATGATGATCACCAAGGCGGTCATGGTGCAGATCACCACGGTGTCGATGAACGGCTCCAAGAGCGAGACGAAACCTTCGGTGATCGGCTCCTTGGTCCGCACGGCGGAGTGGGCAATTGCCGCGGAGCCAACGCCCGCTTCGTTGGAGAAGGCCGCGCGTTTGAAGCCCTGGATCAGTGCGCCAACCATGCCGCCCGCAACGCCAAGACCGGTAAAGGCACCGTCGAAGATCTGGCCAAAGGCCCAGCCGATTTTGTCAAAGTTCATCAGGATGATCACCAGCGCGGTCAGCACATAGAGCACGCCCATGAACGGCACCACTTTTTCGGTGACTTTGGCGATCGACTTCAGGCCACCAATGATCACGGCAAAGACGACACCAGCGAAGATAACGCCGGTGACCCAGCCCGGATAGTCGCCCAGAACATTGGTCAGCTGGGCATGGGCCTGGTTGGCCTGGAACATGTTGCCGCCACCAAGGGCGCCCAGAATGCAGAAGATCGAGAACAGGACCGCCATGAACTTGCCCCCGGGCAGGCCCCGTGCAGCAAAGCCCTTGGTCATGTAGTACATCGGGCCACCGGAAACTGTGCCGTCAGGGTATTCGTTGCGGTATTTCACACCGAGCGTACATTCGGTGAATTTCGACGCCATCCCCATCAGACCCGCGAGGATCATCCAGAAGGTTGCGCCAGGACCACCGATGCCAACCGCAACCGCGACGCCTGCGATATTGCCGAGGCCAACGGTGCCGGAAAGCGCGGTGGCCAGAGCCTGGAAATGGCTGACCTCGCCTGCATCATTCGGGTCGGAGTAGTCGCCCTTCACCAGCGAGATCGAGTGCGGGAAGGCGCGGAACTGGATCAGGCCAAAATAGATGGTGAAAATCGTCGCTGCAATTACCAGCCATGCCACGATCCACGGGAAGCTGGTGCCCGGAAATGGGCTGAAGATGAAATTGACAAACCAGCCCGTGGAACTGGCAAAGAGATCGTTGACCTTCTGGTCGATGCTCTGTGCCATTAGCGGACCCGACAGCACTAGGGCGCCGGGGACGGCCAGTGCGGCCGCTTTGGAAAAACTGTTCATGATTACCCCTGTCGATCAGTTATGGGACAATGGTGACCGGAACCGGCGCGGCCTGCGCCAGACTGCCTGCGACCGAACCAAACAGCCGCGATGACAATGCGGAATGGCCGGTGCGCCCGATAACCACGTGATTGGCCCCTTCGGACTTCGCGATGGACACGAGAACCTCGGCGATATTGCCGTATTTCACGGTGGCCGTGACCTCGACACCGCTGGTCTCAAGATCCTTGAGCAGGGGCTGGATCAGCGCGGTCTCGGCGCGTTCAAGCTCTTCGGTGCGGCGCTTGTGGCGCTCTGCCAGCTCGGCTGCGGATAGAAAAGAATATGGTGACCATTCCAGCACATGCGCGACTACAATGCTGCCGCCCTGCGCCTTTGCTACACCCAGCGCAAAGTTGAGCGCACTCCGCGCGCTCGTGCTGCCGTCGTAGCCAACTACGATTTTTGAGGCCATCTGCCCCTCCCTTGGTTACGTCATCCCTGTGACGAAGTGTCTCAATTTTATGACGTTGTTGATAGGAAAGGTTCTCGATTTCCTTGCCTATTCGGAAAATTTCGGAAAAATGTGCGGATAACGATTAAGTATTGGGAAAATTTCCGATGGACATGCTGGATTCTCGTATTCTTTCCGCCCTACAGCAGGATGGTCAGATATCAATGGCGCGCCTCTCGGAGAAAGTAGGGCTGTCTTTGTCCGCATGTCACCGTCGTGTCAAGTTGATGGAAGCCAGCGGTATGATCGAAGGCTATGCCGCGCGGCTGGATCGCAAGAAGATTGGTCTGGAGCTTCAGATCTTTATCGAGATCAAGCTGGTCGGTCAGCAGCGCGAGCATATCCAGGCCTTTGAGAACACCATTGCCCATATGCCCGAAGTGTTGGAATGCCACCTGATTTCGGGCGAGTTCGACTATCTGATACGCGTCGCGGCGCGCAATACGGAAACCTATGAAAACCTCTATCGCAACCGGTTGTCGGACATCCCGTCGGTCGCACAGATGAAGACCTTGCTGGCGGTTTCTACGGTGAAGGAGTTTCGCGGCTATCACCTAGAGTGAGACGCGCCCTCGTCAGGTCTGTTTCTGCTATTGATCATGGAGTTTGGGCGATTTCAGGACGCCCGACCGGTTTCGCGGGCTGTTCGGCGCCTATCGCTGGCGTGCCTCCGCGACGAGGCAGTCCAGTCCCGAAGAGGTGAGCGTCTCGAGGAAGCTCAGCAGGTCTCGCTGTTCGCCATCGGTCAGACGGAGCGGCCGAATGCGCGGATCCTGACCGGGCAGATTGGCACCGCCACCATTGTAGAAGTCGATCACCTCAGCAAGGGTGCCGAACCCGCCGTCGTGCATATAGGGCGGCGAGACGGCGAGATTGCGCAGCGTCGGCGTTCGGAAACGCCATCGGTCGCCTGGATCCTCGGTGACTTCGTAGCGCCCCAAATCGGCCTCCCGCGGACCGCTGACGGCGCGAACCAGCGCGTAGTCGATCTGATGGATCACGCCGGGAGCGACCTGAACCGGCAGGGTTTCGGGCGGGTTCTGTCGCGCCAGTTCGCGCATCTGCCCGTAGCCTGTGTCGTGGAACTGCTGATCGGTGAAGAGCGCGTCATCTGGTCCGA
The DNA here is from genome assembly GCF_048055755.1 of Phaeobacter sp. JH204B. Taxonomy (NCBI): domain Bacteria; kingdom Pseudomonadati; phylum Pseudomonadota; class Alphaproteobacteria; order Rhodobacterales; family Roseobacteraceae; genus Phaeobacter; species Phaeobacter sp. JH204B. The sequence goes on along the minus strand of NZ_JAYMXF010000002.1, from coordinate 187,983 downwards.
TGCTGTGGCAGGAAACGCAGCCTGCCTTGCCGCGAAAGACGTCAAAACCACGTTTGGCGGCCGAAGAAACAGCAGCGCTGTCGCCGCCATAAAACCACCGATCGAACGAGCTGTTGCCCAGCGTCAACGCGCGCTGGTAGGCCGCGAGCGCCATGCCTATGCGATCCAGAGACGCGGAGGCACCAAATGCCTCGCGAAACAATCGGTCATAGTCAGCCTGCTCCTGAAGATAGGCAACCACGTGGCCCACCGATGGGTTTGCCATCTCGTTAAGGGCGGTGATCGGTCCGATGAACTGGGTTTCCAGTGTAGGGTCGCGCCCATCATGAAACAGGGGCCGCAGCAGGCCGACATTGATCAGGCTGGGAGCATTCCGCTTCACGCTTCGCCCCTCGACGCCGATGGAGGTCGCCAGCTCCCAATTGGCAAATCCCTGTTCCGGCACATGGCACATGGCGCAGGACATGGTGTTGTTGATCGACAAGGCGCGATCAAAAAAGATCCGTCGGCCAAGCGCAATGCGTGCTGCGGTGGGCGGGTTGTCGGCCGGATGTTGCAATGGCGGTAGGCCGAGCTGCGGCGTCCGGCTACGTCTTGACGCAGCTTCAGCCCAATTATCGGGCGAGCGTTCACAGGTTTCCGCCGAGATCTGTAGCGGCGCCGCAGTCGATGCCGGGACGGTCCAGAGCAGTGCCAGAAGCGCCGCACATAGTGCAAGACGTTGACGCAGCAAGGCGGGCGGGCGGTGGGTCACTCTGCGGCCTCCGCCATCAGTAGGGTCTCCACGTCGGTCATCAAAAGGCGCGGGTCGATCAGGCCAAGACCATAGACGTTGCGGATCATGCCTTGGGTGTCGACCAGATACATCCGCAGCAGGTGATTGATCTGATCATCCGAGGATCCGCGATCAACAACCTGGCCAAATCCATCCAGAAAGGGGCGCAGCGCCTCCGCGTCAGCGGTGGTCAGGACGTGCCAGTCCAGTTTCTGCGCGCTGGCGGGGTCGCTGCTGACCGGGTGGGCAAAAGCGGCGATCGCCTCTACCGTGTCGCGCTCGGGGTCAAAGCTGATGGTCATCAGCTGCACCTTCTGGCGCAGTCCGGGCAGCTGGGCGCTGGCATCATGAATGTCATAAAGCGTCGAGAAGGCCAGCGGGCAGCCGTCCACATCGCCACAGGTAAGATAGACAAAGCTGACAAGGGTGATTTTCTCGTCGAACAGCTGGTGCAGGCGGGTTTGTATTCCGTTTGTGGTCAGAACCGCGCCATCGGGTGCGGGCTTCAGCCGGTTCAGCCTGTAGGATCCCGGTTCCGGTGGGCTGAACTGGAAGGCGGGATCGCTCGGGAAGATATCGGAAAAGGGAGTGGTGGCGGTCCGCAGCGCAGCAGGTGTCAACCGTGCGAGCAGATCTGAGGGACGCCAGGTGTCGGCCAGGGCGACAACGCCCGTCAGCAAGGCCGCAGCGGCGGTAATGGAAACAGCGAGTGTTGTCTTGCGCATGGAGATCCTCCGGCAAGTTTAGGTCCGCAAGGGGAGACCGGAGCGGCAGCTGGCCGCCCCGGGAACTGGCAGTCAGGCTGAGTAAAGCGCAGAGCTGCCAAAGCGCATGATGTGAGCGCGGCCCAATCCAGCGGCATAGAAGTCGATATTGAAATCTTCGACCAGATCTGTGCCGTCCCATGTATAGGCGCGCAGATACTGCACATCATCCTCGCCCTTCTTGTCCCAGTTGGCGAGCAGCGACGACGAGAAATAGACCCGTTTGCCATCCCAGCTCTGGCTGACCATATTGACCTGCCGGTCGATGGTCTTCTCGTAGATTTGCGACGGGTTATGCGGGTCCGAGATGTCAAATAGGCGGGTTTTGCCATCCATGAAGGAATTGACCCAGAGCGTCTGGTCATCCGCAGCGATGGAGATATCGACGGGCAGGGGGATGTCCTCCGGGTTGCCGATATCCGCGACCGATTTGGCCAGCCATTCGCCATCATCGTCTTCGTAGATCAGCCACAGCTGCGAGGTGAGCGCGGTGGTGGAGAAGGCATAATTGGCATTCGGACCCCAGGGAAAGCGCACTTCCAACGGTGCGCCGGGCACATTGAACACCTTGCGGGGCTGGCGGGTGTGCAGATCCCACAACACCATCGTGTTTCCAAAGCGTTTCATCGCTTCGGGATCCTGCAACATCTGGCCAAAATCCATCATGTAGTTGGACCAGCCCGTGAAGGAGGAGGTGAGCATGACATTCTTGCGGATCAGCGCGCGGATATCGTAGCCGTAGCCATCGGCAACCGCGCCATCCACCGCAACGGCACCCTGCATGTCATTTGCGGTGGGCATCCAGTAGGTGGCGACGTAATCTCCATCATCGTTATATTCGACCAGCGCGGTGCGACCGCCGTGATCGTCCTGATTGCTGAGCCCGGTGATCATCATGCTGCCGGGCAGGGCAAAAAACGTGTGGGGACCAACCACACCGCCGGAATCGGTGACGAAGGTTTCAATCACCTTGTGCAGCTTGGGGGCCGCCGGGTCGCTGTGAATGTCAAAGATGAAGATGCGATTGGTATCAAGCCCGCCGGTCCAGAAATACCGACGATCTGCGGAGAAGCCGCCATGATGAGCCTCGTTTCGGCCCCCTACAGAGAGGCTGTGGATGACCTCTCCGCGCGTGGATGAGCCAGGGCGGAGGTCGACGGTTACCATCTTGTCCTGCTCGTCGCCCATCCCCTCGACACCGAGGGTCCAGACGTACACAAATTCTTCTTGGCCCGTAATCTTGGGCATATAGGGGGATTGGCAGGTCTCGTCTGCAAAGGCGCGAAACGGGCCGGCCATGGCCAGTGCAGCAGCAGCGGTCAGCCCGCCGAATTCTCTTCTGTTCATGTTCTTTCTCCCTTCAATGAATTCAGTGTTGTTGGTTCGACCTTTCCTTTGCTGCAGCCAGTGACATGGCATTTGTGGTTTCCGCCTCAACGACCGAGCAATGCTGAATGGCCGCAGCGGCGTGAAAGGCTTCTTTCGACAAAATTGGCAGAATGCGGGGGTGAATGGCCGGAGTGATGCGGACAGATGGCCCGACCACGCCCATGGAAAAAACTGCGCCGAGACGATCAATAATGATTGGTACGGCGATGCTGGTGACACCGACGTCGATCTCGCCGTCGCAGGTTGCATAGCCGTGGCGGCGCACCTGCTGCAATTCGCGGGTGATCTGCTCGGGGTCGGTGCGGGTCTTGTCGGTAAAGCGCGTGGGTTGCGTTTCAATCAGATCACACTGGAGCTCCGGTGCCAGAAAGGCGGCAATAACCTTGGCCGAGGAGCAGGCATGAACCGGACGCGCGCCCAACCCGGGGTAGATATGGGGAACAGAAGGATCTGTCGGGACCTGCGTATGGATGAGGTCAACGCGCCCAGCTCGGTAGCGCGCCAGAAATGCGGTTTCTCCCAGGTCTTTGACCACCCGTAGCAGCACGGCGGAGACCGCGTTGATCACATGAGTGTCCGATTTTCCGGTCAGCGCAATCTTGATGAACCGCATGCCCAATACGTAACGGTTGCCGGTGTCGATCTCTTCCAGGAACCCGCAGGCCAGCAGGGTGGCAATATGGCGATAGAGGCTGGCCCGAGGGGTCGCCGTCATTCTGGCCAGCTCGCTTGCGCTCACTGGCGTCGCGGACGACGCTACCGCTTCCAGAAGGAGGATCTGACGGTCCTGCATGTGAATCCCATAATACGGACAATAGTACCGTAATTCGGGAAAAATGAGTCTGGCAAGACTCCATAGGGTGTGTCGGCGGAACTATGCGCAACTAGCCCGCGAGCCAGCGCACCGGGCACAGGTGCCTAAAGGGGGGCGCCGCCAGACGCCCCCACTACCATTTTCCGTATCGGAGGTTTAGCTGCCGCTAGCTGCGTTGCGGCCCGTGGGGATCACCTCGTAGCCCGGTTCCTCCGGCTCGTCGTCGACCATCTCAACCGGAAATCCGGGCGCTCTGATGTCTAACCCTGTTGCCTCTTCCAGCCGCCGGATGATGTTTGGCGACAATTCGCGGCTGCCGAAACGGGCTTCGCCGTCCTTGAAGATCTTGATCATCAACGGGTTGATTTCGAGGGGGACGTTATGCCGATCCGCCACTGCCTGAAACAGGCCGATATCCTTTGAAACCAGATCCATGGTGAAGGAAATATCGCGGGATCCATTCAGGATCACCTGGCTTTCCGTTTCATGCACGAATGAGGTGCCGGAGGAGATCTTGATCGCCTCATAGGCGGTGTTGAGATCCATGCCTGCAGCCTTGGCCGTGACCAGCGCCTCGCAGCAGGTCAGCAGGTTGGCGGTGGCCAGATAATTGGTGATGACCTTCAGCACCGACGCCGAGCCGATCGGCCCGGTGTGCAGAATGCGCCGCCCCATGGTTTTCAGCAGGGGGACGATCCGTTCGAAGGTTTCGCGGTCACATCCGGCGAAGATCGAGATGTTTCCGGTATCGGCCCGGTGGCATCCGCCCGACACCGGGCAGTCTACGGCTGTGCCGCCCGCCTGCGCCACCAGCTCGCCGAGGCGTTTGACCTCTGCCTCATCGGTGGTGGACATCTCCATCCAGATCTTGCCGGGGCCAATCTCCGGCAGCATCTGCTGCATAACCTGATCCGAGGCCGCAGGCGACGGCAGGCAGGTGATCACCGCGTCACAGCTGCGCATCAACTCGGCGGGGTTCTTCGCTGCCGTCGCTCCCGCCTCGGCCGCCTTTGCGACCAGCGTGTCGTTCAGGTCATAGACGCTGAGGTCGATACCGTTGCGCAGCAGGCTGCCGCTCAGTTTGCCGCCGACGTTGCCAAGGCCAATAAATCCTACTTTCATGCCGCTCTCCCTGCTGGCTATTGTCGAAAGCATTCCAAGAATGAGCACAAAGAGAAACAAGAATTGCATCTTCGAGGCTGAAAAATCGGCCTTTGGCGAGACGGGCTTTTAGCGCCAGGACTGGCGCTTGCAATCAAAAGGGCATTTGCGTCGCAGGCTATGTTGAAAGCGCCAGCGCAGAAATATTCCTGTGTTCCGGAAGAAGCCGATAAAGGCACGCTTTGGTCAGCTTTCGCTGGCGTCGAAGGGCGTAACCATGGAGATCCGGCTCTGAGTCGCGGGGGGAGGTGCCTTCAGGATGTGGTTGGCATGGAGCAGGCTGAGAAAGGCATTGCGCATATCGCTGGCGATGTCGTGTTGCAGGACCACGGTGATCTTGCCCTGACGCATCAGGGTTCGATTTTCCGCATCCAGATCATGGGCGATATAGGCGCGGGGCTGGTGGCCAAAGGCGCACAGCTGTTCGATGATGGCACGATTGGCGCCGCCCATTGAATAGACCGCCACTATCCGGCCGAGATCCGGTTCGGCCAGCCGTTGACGCAGCAGCTCCGTGGTTTCCAGCGCAAGGCCTGCACCGGCACTGAGGGTGACCAGTCTCAGATCCGGGCGGCGTTCCTGCAAGACGCGCAAGAAGCCGCGCCGCCGTTGTTCCTCACCGTGGAATGCCATCTGGCTAAGGGTGGTCAGGATGGTTGCGCCCGGGCCAGGGATGCCGGGAAGGCATTTGTCGATCATGTAGGCGGCAGACTGGCCCGCCGCATAATTGTTAGGCCCGCAGTAGAGCCTGCGGGGGCTGTTTGGCAGGTCGGTAAAGACACAGACAACAGGAATGCCTTTGCTGTCCAGTTCGGCCACCGTTGCAATAATCTGAGGCAGATCCCGTGCCTTCAGCACAACCCCATGGCTGCCGCGCCGGGCGATCTGCCCGAGGATTTCAACGCAGTCATCGGCGGACATAATCTGTCGGAAACTGTAGCGGGTATGGATCACCGCCGGACCGATGGTTGGAAGGACGGCCTCGGTCGCGAGACGGATTTCCCGGCTGAACCGTTCGGGAGCCTCGACAACAACGTCGAAATAGAGGCGTCGCCCACGGGCTGAGAGCTGCTGTTCCTGGCCTTCCAGCTCGGCGATGGCCGCCTCGACCCTGGCGCGACTGCGGGCGCTGACATTGGCGCGCCCGTTCAGGACGCGGTCCACGGTTGCCGTGCTCAGCCCGGACTGCCGAGCGATATCCTTAATCGGGAAGCGATGGCTCATTGATGTATTTTTGATGGATCATGCGGCTGACCACAAGTGATTACACCGGCAGTCTGATGGCAGGAGATTTGAAACCACGCAAAGGAGAACAGGGATGGCGGACAGAGCAGCAAGAAGAGGAGATACCTATTTCGACCCTGCCGGATGTGACTTAAGTGATTATCGGAAGCTGGTAGAACAGGATTTGACAGCGGATCAGGTGCCGCTCGCGGGTGCCATCGAGAAGAATATCCCGATCTACGACATGACGGCCCTCAGCGGGATGCTCGGCAACAGTGATGACCGGCGGCGGCTGATGGCGGAATGGGCGCAAGGTTTGCGCGAAGGGGCTGGCGTATTGGTGCTGAAACAGGCCTATCAGGACACGGCCGCTATCGACAGCGCGAGCGCGATATATGAACAGATCATCGCGCAGGAGAAGCTGGCCAATGGTGGCGGTGCGGATCACTTCGCGGCGGCAGGCTCGAATGACCGGATCTGGAACTCTCTTCAGAAACTCTGCGAGGCCGCGCCGGAGGTCTTCGCGCGTTACTTTGGTAATGTGGCGTTGGCCGCAGTTTGCGAGGCTTGGCTGGGGCCGAACTACCAGATGACGGCGCAGATCAATCTGGTTCGGCCGGGCGGTGAGGCCCAGCAGGCGCATCGCGACTATCATCTGGGCTTTCAAACGGCGGAAACATCCTCGCAGTATCCAGCCCATGTGCATGATCTGTCGCCGGTTCTGACCTTGCAGGGGGCGGTCGCCCATGGGGACATGCCTGTTGAAAGTGGCCCAACCAAGCTGCTGCCGTTCTCGCAGAGATACCGGGAGGGCTATGTGGCCTGGCGGCGGCCGGATTTCCGCGCCTATTTCGAGGAGCGCTATGTCCAGCTGCCACTGGCCAAGGGCGATGCGGTGTTTTTCAACCCGGCTTTGTTTCATGCCGCAGGCGCCAACCGGTCGCAGGATGTCCAGCGCATGGCGAATTTGTTGCAGGTCTCGTCTGCCTTTGGTCGCGCGATGGAAACCGTGGATCGGCGCGGCATGTCCGAGCGGCTTTATCCGGCGCTGGTGCAACTGGAGGCTGAGGGCGCGATGCCAGAGGCGGAGCGCGCCGCGGCAATCGCAGCCTGCGCCGAGGGCTATTCCTTTCCGACCAATCTGGATAGAGATCCGCCGACGGGAGGTCTGGCCCCGCAGACGCAGGCGGATTTGCTGCATCAGGCGCTGGCTGAGGGCTGGCCGCCCGAGCGTTTCAACGAAGCGCTGGCGGCGCAAGACGCGCGCCGCCGGGCATGATAATCTGACCTACTACAGTTTGACCGGTGTCCCCGTCTCAAGCGATTTGGCGGCGGCATCGGCCAACATCTGAGCGCGAAGCCCGTCGTCGATACTGGGCGACGGGGTGGTGCCTGCCTGAACAGCCTCGACGAAGCGGGCCATTTCGTTGCGATAGGCAGCCTCGTAGCGCTCAAGGAAGAAATGCTGCGCGGGCGCTGTCTGGAAGCCATTGGCCCCGGCAACCTCGACCGTGTTTTCCAGCATGTTGGCAGCGCGCAGCATCCCTTTGGAGCCATGTACCTCAACCCGCTGATCGTAGCCATAGGTGGCCCGGCGCGAGTTCGAGATCTGGCAGATCTTTCCGCTGGCCGTGGTCAGGGTGACGGCGGCAGTGTCCACGTCACCTGCCGCGCCAATAGCCGGGTCGACCAGGGCCGAGCCGACGGCGAAGACCTGAATTGGCTCTTCGCCCAGCAGAAAACGCGCCATGTCGAAATCATGGATCATCATATCCCGGAACAACCCGCCAGAGGTCTTGATGTAGCTGACCGGGGGCGGAGAGGGATCGCGCGACAGGATCGAGACGATCTCTACGTCACCAATCTCGCCCGCGCGCAGACGCTGCTGCAGATTGGCAAAGTTGGGGTCAAACCGTCGGTTGAACGCGGTCAGGAACGCAACCCCTGCCTCCGCCACCACCTTCTGGCAATCACGGATGCGGTCGGCGGACATATCGACCGGTTTTTCGCAGAAAATTGCCTTACCCGCCGCTGCTGCCTGATGGATCAGGTCGTAGTGGGTATCGGTGGGTGTGCCAATCACCACCGCGTCTACGTCCGCGCTGGTGATCAGCGCCGAGGCGTCGCGCACATCCGCGCCGATCTTGCTGGCCAGCGCGCTGGCGGCTTCCGGCACGGCATCGGCGACGGCTGTCACACGCACGCCGTCCAATTGTCCAACAGAACGGGCGTGGACCTGACCGATGCGCCCGCAGCCCAGAAGGCCGATATTCAACATTGTGTTTCTCCCTTGAAGGCGCGAAGTACGCCGCGCGCCGCGGCAACGACCGGATCGTGGGTTTCCGACAGGATGCTGACCCTGTCAAAGCGGTCCGGGTCCCGGTTGACCGCATCGCGCATGGCGGCGCCGAAAGCCATGCGCAATTCGGTGCCGATATTGAATTTGCAGATACGCGACTCGCGGGCCAGCATTCTGCGCTGTGCGACCGGTACGCCGGAGCCGCCATGGATGACCAGCGGCACCTCGGTGAGGGCCTCGATGGCGCGGATCCGGTCAATATCCAGCCCGCCGTCCTTGTCCTGTTGCAGATGCACATTGCCGACAGAGATTGCCATCGCGTCCACGCCGGTTTCCAGTGCAAAGCGGCGGGCCTCTTCAGGATCAGTTCCTGCCGACCCTTCGCCGCCCGAGTAGCCGACAAATCCGATTTCACCCTCGCATGAGACACCTGCGGCATGGGCCATTTCGGCGATGGCAGCGGTTTCGGCGATATTGTCCTCAAGAGGTTTGCGCGAGCCGTCGAACATCACGGAGGTAAAGCCGCTGTCGATGGCAATACGGCAATCCTCTGGGGTGTAGCCATGATCGAGATGTGCAACCACCGGAACCGATGCGGCCTCGGCCAGATGGTGGAACATCTTGCCCAGGATTGGCAGCGGCGTATGGGCGCGACAGGATGGCCCCGCCTGCAAGATCACAGGCACGCCTTCGGCCTCTGCCGCTGCCACATAGGCGCGCATGTCTTCCCAGCCCAGCGTCACCAGCCCGGCGACGGCATAGCCATCGCGCAGGGCCGGTTGCAGGACCTCAGCCAGAGTTGCAACGGTCATTTGAACTTGGCCACCATATCCTTGATGCCGGGGATCGTTTCGACCTGATAGGCATGGGTTGGCTGGAAATACTGGATCAGGCTGCGCTGGCTCAGACCGCCAAGGATGGTGAAATAATACATCTCATATCCCGGCATCACGGCGCAGGGGTGATAGCCCTTGTCGATCATGATGGTGGAGCCGTCCATCAGTTGGTAAGCATCCCCCGGCTTGCCTTCTTCGCGTTGCAGGATCTGGACGCCGGAACCATGGTTGGGGCGGAAGCGGAAGTTATAGGTCTCGTCATGACGCGTTTCAATGATATTGCCATCGGCGTCCTTGCGATCGGTGTCGTGCTTGTGCGCCGGAAAGCCGGACCAGCCGCCTTGACCCACAGTGAACAACTCCGAAACCAGCAGGCGTCCGACCATGTCATGCTGCTTCTGTCCGAGAATATGTTTGATCTTCCGGTGAGTCTTGGTGTCATCAGATCCGTATTGCACGAGGTCGATGCCATCCGCGCGGACGTCGAACGGCTCCAGAACCTTGTCGTATTTTGCACCGGCAACGAAGGTTTCCGTTGCGTCGGTGGTGCAGGTGATCGTGACCTTTGCGCCGACCGGGATATAGACGCCTTCTGGTTCGCCATCCCAGACGTCCGCGGTTCTGTTACCGATCCCGGCATAGCTCAGACCTTCCACTTCGATATCCACGGTACCGGTGGCGGGAACGATGCAGGTCTCATATCCGGGGACCTGATATTCGAATGTCTGGCCCTTGGTCAGCTTGACGATGTTGAAATAGTTGAGCGGCACCAGATCGTTGTCGGCATCGACGATGGCTTTGTTCTGGTTGTCATGGGGGGCGATATGCATGGGGGGGTCCTTTCAGATTTCGGTGGCGCCGGGGTGCGTTGCGAGGAACGCCTCCAGCGCAGCAAGATCGGGCATCGCCGGGGCGCAGCCAGGTTTGGCTACAACAACGGAGGCACAGGCGGAGCCGCGTAGAATGGCCTCTTTCGTATGGCGTCCTTCGGAAAGCGCGGCGAGGAAGCCGGCCATGAAGCTGTCGCCCGCGCCGGTTGGTTTCAGCGCATCAACAGGGTAGATGCCGGTGCGGATTTCCTGCCCGTCGGCAAAGGTGATGGCGCCCTCTGGACCCATCTTGTAAACCACGACGGAGGCGGTGGTTTGCGCAAGGCTGCGCGCCTTGGCGAGCCCCATGTCAACGCCACCGGCCATGAACCCGAATTCTTCGTCGTTGCCGACGATGATGTCGGACAACTCACCAGCACGCGACAGAACATCAGCGGCCACCTCGGCCGAGGGCCAGCTGTAGGGCCGGTAATCGACGTCAAAAATGATTGGTAAGCCCGCAGCGCGCGCCAGTTCAAAGGCGCGGAAGGTCGCGCTGCGCGATGGTTCGGCAGCAAAGACCGTGCCTGCGGTGATCAGCGCGCTGTATTGGCTGTAATCCACCGCCTCGACATCAGCGATGGTCATCTGAAAGTCGGCGGCGTTGTTGCGGTAGATCACGCTCTGGTGGTCTTCCACAACGCTTTCGTAAATCGCAAGCGATGTCCGATATTCGCCGGTGATGCGTTTCACGTGAGTCCGGTCGATCCCGTAGTGATCCAGCTGGTTCAGGCAATACCAACCCACGGCATCGTCTGAGATGCTGGTGACCAGCGCGGCACGGCATCCCATTTTGACCAGTCCAGCGGCGATATTTGCGCTGCTGCCGCCCATCGCCACCATCATGTCTTGGGCATCTTTTGTTGCGGTGCCTGCCGGGGTTGGACAAAGATCCATGCCCACCCGCCCGATGACCAGGAAGTTGCGCCCTGACAGATCGCCATGGGCTATGGATGGGGTGTTCATCAGACCCCCCGCCGTTGTTTGCCGCGGCTGGATTCCCATTCGACATGGGCCTCCTGCACATCGGGATTGTTGGTGATATGCGGCGTGCCGACTTCCCACCAGGCGTGACCTTCCGTCGTCCAACCCTCGTAGGCATCGACGTTCATCACGATGACGGTGGTTCGGTCGTTGCCCTGAGCACGCTTGAAGGCCTCTGCCAGCTCGCCCGGATTGGCGACCGTTTCCGCAATCGCGCCCATAGCGGCTGAATGCGCGGCGAAGTCCACGCCAAAGGCCTCAGGGATGGTCGGGCAATCGGCGAGAAGGTTGTTGAAACTGGTGTTGCCCGTATTGTTCTGCAGCTTGTTGATGACGGCGAAACCGCCATTGTCGAGCACGAGGATGATCAGTTTCTTTCGGCTCAGTACGCTGGAGTAGATATCAGAGTTCAGCATCATATATGAGCCATCGCCGACAAAGACGATGGTGTCACGCTCCGGCTCACGCTCGGTTTGGGCGATGCGAGCTCCCCAGGCACCGGAGATTTCGTAGCCCATGCAGGAAAATCCGAACTCGACATCGACCGTGCCAGGTTCCAGCGTGCGCCAGTTGGCGGTGACCTCGGCGGGTAGGCCGCCCGCCGCTGCCACGACGCGGTCGCGCGGGTCGCAGAGCGCGTTCACCACGCCGATGGCCTGGGCATAGGAATTGGGCCGGTTGTCGCCATAGGATATATTGTCAGCCACATAGGCGACCCAGCTGCGTCGTTCCTCCTGTGCGCGGGCCACCCAGTCCTGCGGGGCGCTGTAGCCTTGGCAAGCGGAGCCGAGGTCGAGCAGGGCGCGCTGGGCGTCACCGACAACCGGCAATGCACAGTGCTTGCCTGCATCATGGCGTGCCGCATTGATCGAGATGAACTGGGCATCCTGCGCAAATGCGGTCCAGGAACCGGTGGTGAAATCCTGCAACCTTGTGCCCACTGCGAGGATCACATCCGCCTCTGCCGCGATGGCATTGGCGCTGTCCGACCCGGTCACGCCAATCGGGCCGATGTTCAGCGGATGGGTGTCGCGCAGGTTGGCGCGGCCTGCGATGGTTTCTACGACGGGGATCTGATGGGCCTCGGCAAAGGCGGTCAGCTCAGCCACCGCGCGGCTGTATTGCACGCCACCGCCTGCGATGATCATCGGGCGTTTGGCACCGCGCAGCGCTGCTGCGGCTTCGGCAATCTCGGCGGTGTCCGGTGTGATACGGCGAATGCGATGGGTCTTCTTTTCAAAGAAAACCTCCGGGTAATCATAAGTCCAGCCCTGGACGTCCTGTGGCAGGCCGAGGAAGGCCGGGCCACAGTCGCCGGGATCCAGCATCGTGGCAATCGCGGCGGGCAGGGACTGGATGATCTGCGCCGGATGGGTGATGCGGTCCCAGTAGCGCGACACGGGCTTGAACGCATCATTCACGCCAAAGGTCGGATCGTCGAAGTTCTCCATCTGCTGCAACACCGGATCGGGCAGGCGGGTCAGGAAGGTATCACCGCAGAGCATCAACATCGGCAGCCGGTTGGCGTGCGCCAGCGCTGCCGAGGTCACCAGATTCGATGTGCCGGGACCGGCACTTGCCGTGCAGAACATGAAGCGTTGGCGCAGCCATTGTTTGGCGTATCCCGCGGCGGCAAATCCCATGCTCTGTTCATTCTGACCGCGATAGAGCGGTAGCGCCTCGCGCGCTTCATAAAGGGCTTCTCCGAGGCAGGTTACGTTGCCATGGCCGAAGATCCCGAAGCCGCCGCCGCAGAGGCGCATTTCCTCCCCGTCGATCACAATGAACTGATTGGAGAGCCATCGGATGATGGCCTGGGCGGTGGTCAATCTTATCGTTTTCGGCGGCGTCGTCATAGGCAGGGATCCCTGGGATGGTCGGTGGTCGGGTCGATTTGATCTTGCGAGATATCGAATCCCAAGATACAAGTTTTGCAACCGGTTGCAAATCGAATTTCATGGATTGGGAGGCCTGAATGACCGAAATCGGTATCGGAATTCTAGGCGGTGGGTACATGGGCAAGGCTCATGCCGTCGCGATGGCCGCAGTGGGGGCGGTGTTCGATACGTCTTTGCGCCCACGGCTGGAGATGGTCTGTGCCTCAACCCCCGCCAGTGCAGAGCGATATCGGCGGGCCTATGGCTTTCGTCGTGCGACGGATGACTGGCAGGTATTGGTCAATGACCCAAAGGTTGAGGCGATTGTGATTGCGACCCCGCAGCAGACACATCGTGCGGTGGCAGAGGCGGCCTTTGCGCTGGGTAAACCGGTTTTCTGTGAAAAACCTCTCGGCGCTTCGCTGGCGGACAGCCGTGCGATGGTCGAGGCGGCCCGGGTTTCGGGCTGTCCCAACATGGTAGGCTTTAATTACATCCGTACACCGGCTAGCCAATTTGCCCGCCAGTTGATTGCAGATGGCGTGATCGGCGAGGTCACCTGGTTTCGTGGCGAACATACCGAGGATTTCTATGCCGATCCCCATACCCCGGCGAGCTGGCGGACCAAAGGAGAGGCGAATGGCACGATGGGGGATCTTGCCCCGCATATGATCAATGCAGCGATAGCGCTGATCGGGCCGATAGCAGAGCTGATTGCTGAGGTTGAGACCGTCCATAGCGACCGCCCCGGTGGCCTTGTCACCAATGACGATCAGGGCCAGATGATGTGCCGCTTTGCCGGTGGGGCAATGGGGCAGATGTTTTTCAGCCGGATCGCGACGGGCCGCAAGATGGGCTATGCCTATGAAATTACGGGAACAAAGGGTGCGATCAGGTTTGACCAGGAGGATCAGAACGCACTTTGGCTCTACCTCAGCGAGGGCGAGGACGCTACCCGTGGCTTCCGCAAGATCCTGACCGGTCCCGCGCATCCCGACTATCTGCCGTTCTGCCAGGGCCCTGGACATGGCACTGGCTATCAGGATCAGATCCTGATCGAGGCGCGTGACTTCCTGCGCGCGATTGAGACACAGACACCGATTTGGCCGACATTCGAGGATGGCGTGGCCGTAAATCAGGTGATTGCCGCTGCCATGGCGTCGTCCAAGGCCCGGTCGTGGCAAACCGTATCAAAGTTCTAAGCATCTAAGAAAGCACTGCAAAATGACGATCAGAATTGGCAATGCCCCATGCTCCTGGGGGGTGGAATTTGCACAGGATCCCCGCAATCCGGAATGGCGCAGCGTTCTGAAGGACTGCGCCGATGCTGGCTACAAGGGGATCGAATTAGGACCAGTTGGGTATATGCCTGAGGACCCTGCGATCCTGAGGGACGCGCTCGCCGAGCATGATCTGGAACTGATCGGTGGCGTCGTCTTCCGTGCCTTCCACGATCCGGCCCAATGGGAGGATGTGCTGGACGGGGCGCACCGCACCTGCAAGGCGTTGAAAGCCCATGGAGCCGAGCATCTGGTGCTGATCGACTCGATCTCGCCGCGCCGTGCGCCGACTGCTGGCCGCGCCGATGAAGCCGAGCAGATGGATCGCGACGAATGGTCGGCATTCCGTGACCGGCTCGCCACCGTCGCGCGGATTGGCACCGAGGACTACGGTCTCACCGTCGGCATCCACGCCCATGCGGCGGGGTTCATGGATTTCGAGCCGGAGCTGGAGCGGCTGCTGGATGAGGTCGACGACAGGATCCTGAAGATCTGTTTTGACACCGGCCACCATTCCTACGCCGGTTTTGATCCCGTCGCTTTCATGAAACGGCACATGGATCGTATCAGCTATATGCATTTCAAGGATATCGACCCGAAGGTGAAAGCCGATGTGATCGCCAAGCGGACGAACTTCTATGATGCCTGCGGGCAGGGGATTTTCTGCAATCTCGGCGAGGGTGATGTGGATTTTCCGGCGGTGAGGCAACTGCTTTTAGACGCTGGATTTTCCGGCTGGTGTACGGTGGAGCAGGATTGCGATCCAACGCTGGATCCCGACCCGGTGGGGGATGCGCGGGCCAACCGTGAATATCTTGAATCCATTGGTTTCAACTAGGGGGTAACACCATGGCAAAGCTGAAGTGGGGCATGATCGGCGGTGGTGAAGGCAGCCAGATCGGACCGGCCCATCGTCTGGGAGCAGGGCTTGACGGGGCGTTTGAATTCGCCGCAGCGGCATTGGATCACCGTCCCGACGAAGGGCGCGCCTACGGTCAGCGGCTGGGGCTGGCCGCAGACCGCGCCTATGGCGACTGGCAGGAGATGCTGGAGGGGGAACGTCATCGCGACGACCGCGTTGATCTTGTCACCGTTGCCACACCCAATGCCACGCATTTTGAAATCACCAAGAGCTTCCTTGAAGCCGGTTTTCATGTGCTGTGCGAAAAACCGATGACAATGACGGTGGAGGAAGGCGAGGAAATCGTCAAAATCGCCAAGGCGCAGAGCAAGATCTGCGCGGTGAACTATGGCTATTCCGGCTATTCTCTGGTCCGCCACATGAAGGCGATGGTGGCGCGTGGTGATCTTGGAAAGATCCGCCTTGTGAAGGCCGAGTTTGCCCATGGGCATCATGCTGATGCGGCTGATGCGGACAATCCGCGGGTGCGCTGGCGCTATGATCCGGCTCAGGCCGGGGTTTCTGCGCAGTTTGCCGATTGCGGCATCCATGCGCTGCATATGGCCAGTTTTGTGATTGGGCAGGAACTGGAACGCCTTTCTGCGGATACGGTCAGCTGTATTGAGAGCCGGGTTCTGGAAGACGACGCCATGGTCAATATGCGCTTTGATGGCGGCACCGTCGGGCGGCTCTGGACCTCGTCTGTGGCAATCGGACGCCAGCATGGGCTGACCTTGCAGGTGTTTGGTGAAAAGGGCGGTCTGCGCTGGTCGCAGGAGCAGCCGAACCAGCTCTATTGGATGCCGCTGGGCGGCCGCTTGCAGGTAATCGAACGTGGTGAAGCCAACCTCAGCCCCGAAGCGGATCGCACCAGCCGCGTGACAATCGGCCATGCCGAGGGGATGCCTCTGGCTTTTGCCAATATATACAGCGATTTGGCCGAAGCCATCGGCGCGCGGAAAACCGGGCGATCCATGGACCCGGCGGCGGATCTTTATCCACGGGCCGAAGATGGGCTGCGGTCCATGGCGGCTGTTTTTGCCGTCGCCGAAAGCGGCGCAACAGATGGCGCCTGGGTTGATGCCCGGCCGCCGATGTTTCGCTGACACCGTGGTCTAAGCAATCGCAGGGCAACCCGGCAGCGGGTGTCCTTTTCATGCCTAGGATCGCTTCAGGATGTCAGCGGTCGCAATGTGCCGCGATCCACCACATGGCAGGGAAAGATGCGGGCTTCAGGATAGCGATCCGGCTCGTCGAGCATGGCAACAACCAGCTCGATTGATGAATTGACGATCTGTTCGATCGGCTGGTGGATGGTGGTCAGGTCTATGTTCTCCCAACGGGCCATTTCCATATCGTTGAGACCGATGACCCCGATGTCACCTGGCACCTTTAGGCCCTGTTCGCGGATCGCGCTGAGCGCCCCGATTGACAACACGTCATCCCCACAGAAATAGGCTTCGGCCGGGTCGTCCTGCAACAGGCGCAGCATTTCCCGGCGACCGGCCTCAAAGGAGTAATCATCCGCAAAACTGTAGGATGAGACGATATCCGGATAAGCTTCCATTTCCAGCGTGAATCCCTTCCAGCGATCCTGAGTCGAGGTCGCGCTCTGGGGGCCGCCCATGAAGGCCAGTTTGCGATAGCCGCGATCAATCAGCGTTCGCGCCGCCATTCGTCCGCATTCGACGTTGTCGATCCCAACCACATGCACCTGCGGCGTGGAGGAGGAGCGGCCGAAACTGTGAACTACAGGCACGCCTGCATCTCGAAAGGCCTTGGCAAACCCCGGCGGCAGGGTCGAGGAGGCGACAACAACGCCGTCAACGGAATATTGCCGCAACATACGAACCGAGTTCTCGGGGTCGGTTTCGTCAGAGAGGTTGACCAGCAGCGGGCGCAACCCCTTGTCCTGAAGCCGTCGCGTAAACCGGTCGAAGACTTCGAGAAAAATCGGGTTGTGAAAGTTGTTGGACACCAGGCCAATCAATTTGGTCCGCCCGGTTGTCAGGGAGGAGGCCAGCGCGTTCGGACTATAGCCGAGCTCCTGGGCGGCTTTCTCAACCTTGCGGCGCATCTTCTCCGATACCGATGCGCCATCGGTGAATGTGCGCGACACCGCCGAACGCGAGACCTGCGCCCGTTCAGCCACATCTTTTAACGTAACAGCCATTCCTGCTCTTCCTCTTGTCAGGGCCATCGTGGGCCCATCCACCTGTGCAACCGGCTGCGCACCGGATCAGACTATCTATCGCGGATCGAATTCAAGTTCAGCAGAAAAAATGCTGCCACAATTTGCAACCGGTTGCAAAAAAAATCGATTCGTGGTTATGCTGATCCCCGACGCGGATGGGACCGCCCGGACGCGATCGTGACGGTAAAACTTTGGGAGGAAAGAATGACGTCAATTTTCAAGACATTCCTGCTGGCGACAACGGTTGCAGCGGCGCCGATGATGCTGGCAACCACCGCCTCGGCAGAAGGCGAAAAATACATCCTTGTCAGCCACGCGCCCGATAGCGACAGCTGGTGGAACACCATCAAGAACGGCATCGCCCTCGCGGGTGAGCAGATGAATGTAGAGGTGGAATATCGCAACCCGCCGACCGGTGACCTTGCCGATATGGCGCGGATCATCGAACAGGCGGCGGCTTCCGGGCCCAATGGCATCATCACCACCCTGTCCGATTACGACGTCCTGTCCGGTCCTATCAGAGCAGCTGTCGACAGTGGTGTGGATGTGATCATCATGAACTCCGGCACCCCGGAACAGGCCCGCGAGGTGGGGGCTCTGATGTATGTTGGTCAGCCAGAATATGACGCCGGTCACGCGGCCGGCCTGCGCGCCAAATCCGACGGTGTTGGCAGCTTCCTCTGTGTGAACCATTATATCAGCTCGCCCTCTTCGACAGAGCGCTGCCAGGGGTTTGCAGATGGTCTTGGGATCGAACTGGGCGACCAGATGATCGACAGCGGTCAGGATCCGGCTGAGATCAAGAACCGGGTTCTTGCCTATCTGAACACCAACCCGGAAACTGACGCGATCCTGACATTGGGACCGACATCGGCTGATCCGACAATGCTGGCACTGGAAGAAAACGGTATGGCCGGCGACATCTATTTCGGCACCTTTGATCTGGGCGAGGAAATCGTCAAAGGTCTGAAATCCGGTGTTATCAACTGGGGTATTGATCAGCAGCCCTTCCTGCAGGCCTATCTGCCCGTGGTGGTTCTGACCAATTACCACCGCTACGGCGTTCTGCCGGGCAACAACATCAACTCTGGCCCTGGTTTTGTCACCAAGGACGGCCTGGAAAAGGTCGAGGAGTTCGCGGGCGAGTACCGCTGACAATCTCCCCCAGGTGCGGGCGGCCGAAGCAATTTGGCCGCCCTTTTTTTAGAGAGAGTACAATGTCTGACGCACATACCCAATTTGCGGAGGACGAACGGATCAAGAGCCGTTCGAAGTTCCGCGAAGCCATGATCCGACCAGAGCTCGGCGGCATTATCGGCACCATCGCCGTCTTTACGATGTTTATTATTTTTGCCGGTGACAGCGGCATGTTCAACAGTCAGGGCGTGCTGAACTGGAGCCAGATCTCTGCCCAGTTCATGATCATTGCGGTTGGTGCCTGCCTGCTGATGATCGCAGGCGAGTTTGACCTGTCTGTCGGCTCCATGATCGGTTTTACCGGCATGTTGATCGCAATCTTCAGTGTGACTCTGGGTTGGCCGGTCTGGCTTGCGATCCTGGTGACTTTTGTGCTGGCGATGGCGATCGGGGCATTGAACGGCTTTATCGTAGTGCGGACGGGGTTGCCCAGTTTCATCGTCACGCTGGCGTTTCTGTTCATTCTGCGTGGGTTTGCGATCTACCTGCCGCAAACCATTGAACGCAAAACCATTATCGGTGGCGTGGCAGACGCAGCTGAGGGTGATTGGCTTGCCGCTCTGTTTGGTGGCAAGATCCTGACGGGATTGTTCCAGTGGCTGGGTGACAATGGTTGGATCGCCGTTTTTGAACGCGGCACCCGCAAGGGACAGCCGGTAGTCGACGGGCTGCCGATGTTGATCGTCTGGGCCATTCTGCTGGTTATCGTCGGACATATCATCCTGACCAAGACACGGTTCGGGAACTGGATTTTCGCGGCCGGTGGCGATGCCGAGGCCGCGCGCAATTCCGGCGTGCCAGTGAACCGCGTAAAGATCCTGATGTTCATGTTCACCGCCTTCTGCGCGACGGTCTTTGCGACCTGTCAGGTTATGGAATTTGGTGGCGCGGGATCGGACCGGGGCCTGCTGAAAGAGTTCGAAGCGATTATTGCGGTGGTGATTGGCGGTGCCCTTCTGACTGGCGGTTACGGGTCTGTGCTTGGCGCCGCCCTGGGTGCGTTGATCTTTGGCGTCGTGCAGCAGGGGCTGTTCTTTGCTGGCGTCGAAAGTTCGCTGTTCCGCGTTTTCCTGGGGTTGATCCTGTTGTTTGCCGTGATCCTCAACACCTACATTCGTCGCGTCATCACGGGGGAGCGCTGATATGTCCATGTCTCAACCCTTGATCCGGATGCAGGGCATCGAGAAGCATTTTGGCAGCGTCATTGCGCTTGCCGGGGTTTCGGTCGATGTCTTTCCGGGCGAATGTCACTGCCTGCTTGGCGACAATGGCGCCGGGAAATCGACCTTTATCAAGACCATGTCCGGTGTGCATAAACCGACCAGAGGCGAGATCCTGTTTGAGGGTCAGCCACTTCATTTCGCGGATCCTCGTGACGCGATTGCCGCTGGAATCGCCACAGTACACCAGCATCTGGCGATGATCCCGCTGATGTCAGTCAGTCGCAACTTCTTCATGGGCAATGAGCCGATCCGCAAGATCGGCCCGCTGAAACTGTTTGACCATGAATATGCCAACCGGGTCACCATGGAAGAAATGCGCAAGATGGGCATCAACCTGCGCGGCCCGGATCAGGCGGTTGGAACCCTGTCGGGAGGGGAGCGTCAGACGGTTGCCATCGCCCGTGCGGTGCATTTCGGGGCCAAAGTGCTGATCCTGGATGAACCGACCTCGGCACTTGGGGTGCGCCAGACAGCGAATGTTCTGGCCACCATCGACAAAGTCCGCAAGCAAGGTGTTGCGGTTGTCTTCATCACCCATAACGTCCGCCACGCCATGGCTGTTGGTGATCGGTTTACCGTTCTCAATCGCGGGCAGACCCTTGGTACTGCAAAACGCGGCGAAATCACGCCAGAGGAATTGCAGGACATGATGGCCGGCGGGCAAGAGCTGGCGACACTGGAGGGGAGCCTCGGCGGTACGGTCTGAACCAATGTCGGCTCAGAAGATAACCACCCGCCGGGGCTTCTGCCCGGGCGGGTGGTTGTACGGTCAGTTGCCTCTTGCTCTGCGCAGAACGCCCGCAGGTGGCAGAGTGCCGACCTCGGTCTCTACCGCTTCAGCCAGATGATTGAACCAGAACTCTTCGGTCGCGGTCTGGCGCCGACGCACGCCCAGCGGCATCTTGCAGATGCGCAGCTTCGCACGTTTGCAAAGCATTGCGACAAGTTGATCCAGACCCGCCGCGTCCAGCCAGCCCGCGCAGTAGACTTTGTTTCCTGCGGCAACAGCCACGGGCTGACCGTTGGCCGTCTCGATCAGAGTCTCTCCCTGACCATCCAGTGTTTCCAGGTAACCGGTGACGGCCCCGTCGACCTGCGCCAGCGGCAGCGGCATATCCGGTCGCAGGCTCTCGACTGCGGCAACGACAATATCTAACCCGTCCAATGCTGGGGGCAGGGGGCTGGTCGGGATGTTGAAGTCCGCATCCCGCGCGCCTGTTCGCGGCCCATAGAGCACCTGAGCCGCCGCTGTTGCCAAGGCTGCGCGCAAATGGTCGGGGAGGTGCATCAGACCGGGTGCAAGGATCAGGGCGTATCCTGCAAAATCGCTCTGTGTCGGGGGAACGATGTCCACAGACAGGCCGGCCCGTCGCAGTGCACGGTAATGCGCCAGCACAAGGTCGAAATAACTCAGACCCTGGCCATGTGGCTGCACCTGCCAGGCCCATTCGGCGTCATAGTCGAAGATCAGCGCCACGGGAGCTTGAGCCGGTGCCACCGCGCCCGCTGCGGCCAGTTCATCGGCAACCAGACGCACCTCGACGATGGCAGGGGCATCTTGGCTATCAGGACGCAGCAGACCGGCGTGAAGTTGTTCCTGCGCAAACGGCGCCTGGCGCCAGCGGAAATAGCAGACCGCCTCCGCACCATGGGCAAAGGCCTCCCAGGTCCAGAACCTGACCATGCCGGGCAGCGGTGCGGGATTGTAGGGGGCCCAGTTCACCGGTCCGGGTTGCTGTTCCATCACCCACCAGCGTCCGCGCCCGACGGCGCGATAGAGATCATGATGGAAGGCCTGAAAATCAGGGTCGCCCTGACGCGCGTAGCGGCGCTGGTCCTCGGGGTTGGCGCCCACTCGATCTTCGAGAAAGCCCAAAGGGTAACTGTCCCAACTGGCGATGTCGAGATCCTCGCCAACCTTGTAGTGATCGAAATCGGTCACCCGCCCCATGTAGTTATGGGCAATCGGCGCATCGGAATGGGCACGCAGAATCTTGACCTGATCGCGGTTGAAGCTCACCACCTGATCCGAAGAAAACCGCCGGAAGGCCTGCACATGCGCCGGGTTCGGTTCGGTCACGGTCAGGTTGGGCAGGCCGATCTGATCAAAGCGATCATAGTTCATCGACCAGAAATCATTGCCCCAGGCACTGTTCAACGCATGAATATCGCCGTCATAACGCGCCTCTAGCCAGCGGACAAAGGCGATCTGTGCCGCCGGGGAATAGCTGATTGTTGTGTCGTGGCAACCGTATTCATTGTCGGTCTGCCAGGCGGCGATACGGTCACCTGGGCCATAACGTTCCGCCATCAGGGAGACGATCCGCCGGGCTTCGGCGCGGTAGCCCTCGTGACTGAAACAATAGTGGCGGCGCGAGCCAAAACCGCGCGGTTTGCCGTCGACGTCCAGCGCAAACATATCGGGGTGGCGGTCCACCATCCAGCGGGGTGGCGTAGCGGTGGGGGTGCCCAGCACCACCTTCAATCCGGCCGACACCAGCACATCAATGGCGCGATCAAGCCAGCCCAATTGCAGATCGCCTGGGCTAGGTTCAATGCGCGACCATGAAAACTCGCCAATGCGAACCCAGGTGAGCCCGGCCGCAACCATGCGCTCGGCGTCCTCCTGCCAGATGTCTTCGGGCCAATGTTCGGGATAGTAGCAGGTGCCAAGTGTGCGCTGCATGGAGATCCTCAGAGAATGACGCGGTGTTCGCGCTGGCCTTTGGCCGTTGTTTGAATGCGATAGGTCCTACCTGCAGCCGCATCATTCAGCCCGTCTGCGGCGGTGGTAACGAACAGCTCTGACAAGGTGTCCCCGCCAAGCGCAGGGCAGGAGGCCTGGGAGGTTGGGATCGGATAGATCTCTGACAGCGCGCCGGTCGAGGTATAGACAGCGACACGGCCGGCCCCCCATTGGGCATTCCAGAAGCGGCCTTCGGCGTCGACAATCGCGCCATCAGGGCCAAAATCCTGGTTGCTGAGGTCGAGGAAGACCGATGCCGCGCCAACCGGCCAGCCGTCTTTGGTCGCCAGAGGCTGGCGCATGATCTTGCCGGTCGTTGTATCGGTGAAATACGCGCAGGATTGGTCAGGGGCAAAACAGATGGCATTGGTGATGGTTTGCTGTGCGACCAGCTGGCGCAATTCGCCCCGATGGTAGCGGTAGATGGCGCCAAGGCCGGGTTCCGCTTTGTAGCCCATCGTGCCAATCCAGAACCCGCCCCAGGGATCTGCGCGCCCATCGTTGGAGCGGGTTAGCGGCTGATCGGCCTCCACATCAATCAGATGCGTGCGGGTGCCGGTTTCGATGTCAAACCGCCATAGCGCACGGGCGCCGGCCATGATCAGGGTCTGATCATCGACCCAGCCTGCGGCGGAAACGCAGTCGTCGAACTGCCAGCGGATCTCCGTTTCTCCGGCAACGCTCAGCAGCTGTTTTTCAAGGATATCGAACCAGAACAACTGTTTGCGCGTCGGATGCCACAGCGGACCTTCCCCCAGCGTGCAGCGCGTTTCGCTGAAGACCTGCGCTGTCATGGGATGGAGCGCCGGATCACGTGCCATCGAAGGCCTCGTCGTAGGCCGCGACGGTTTCTGCAGCGAGGAGGGCGACATCTTCGACAGGGCGGCCGGGTTTGTAGAGAGAGGACCCCATGCCAAAACCGGTGATGCCTGCCCTGTGCCAATCAGCAAAATCCGCAGGCCCGACACCGCCTACCGCGTAGGTTTCAGCATCAGCGGGCAGGACCGCTTTCAGCGCCGAAAAACCGTCCAGTCCCAGTTTGAAGGCAGGGAAGAACTTCAGACCATCAGCACCGGCTCGGAGAGCCGAAAAACACTCTGACGCGGTGAAGACACCCGGATAGGACAACATGCCTGCGGCTTTGGTTGCACGGATCACATCAGGGTTGCAGTCTGGCGAAACCACCATCTGCGCCCCCATGGCCGCGAGTTGAGCCACTGCGCCGGTGTTGAGCACCGTTCCAGCGCCGACTGTGGCGCGCCCCTTTGCCTGATCCAGCATGGCGGCGATGCTGTCATAAGGCTGGGGAGAGTTCAGCGGCACTTCGATCTTGGTGATACCTGCATCCATCAGGGCATCGGTCATGGCGCGCGCCTCTTTGGGGCGCAGACCGCGCAGGATGGCGATGATGTTACGGCTCATTGGGTTTGGCCTTTTTGCAGTTGGTCATATGCGGCGCATAGACCCGCGAGTGTCAGGGATTCGGCGTCAACGCGACGGGGCTTGCGCCCCAGCGCGGATAGGGCTGTTTCATAGCAGCGGGCCAGCGCATCTGTGCCGAGTATGGTGACGGATTGGTGAGACCAGTAGCCCCGGGTCGCGGCAAGCTCCGCACCGATCAAAAGCCCTGACAGGCGCGCTCTTCCGGTCTCCGCGTTCTGCCCGGACAACAGCGCATCCGCACGGATACGAAACAGCTGTGCCGAGATCGCAGCCGGCGAGGAGAGCGCCTTGGCCACGGCCTGTTTGAACGCCTTTTCGTCCCAGCCATCCTCAGAGACGCAGTGTCGAAGTACGGATTGGCCTTGCAGCAGTGCGAACATCTCGCCGGTCATGAAGGTCGAGAAGCTGGTGACCTGGCCCCGATCCAGTTTGACCCATTTGCTATGGGTGCCGGGCAGGCAAATGACCTGAGGCCCGGTCTGATTGCTGTCTTGTGCGAGGTACCCCGCAATCTGGGTTTCTTCCCCGCGCATCACATCCGCCGGATCGGTCGTCTTGATGCCGGGCAGCAGGTAAACGGTCAGGCGTTTGTCCTGTATCAGCGGTCGGGTCGCCTCGGCTATTCCCGGCGGGGGGCAGGGCGCGGTGGCATAAGGGGCCTCGGCCCAGCCCTGACGCGAACCTGCCATTCCGCAACAGATGACCGGGACCGCCCGGACATCGCTGTTGCTGCCGGGCGCCAGACGATCGCCAAGCAGGCCCAGCAGTGTCGGTTCATAGTCCTGCGGGCCAAGCCGCGACATGCCGCGGTCAGAGGAGATGCGGTCGAGGACCTGATTACTGTTGTCCATCACCCACAGCCGCAGCTGGCTCGTCCCCCAGTCAGCCGCAATCCATGCAGGCGTCGGGCCAGCTGGCATCATGTCAAAGGAACGGTTGGGATCGGCCGTCATCCTGTCACCACAACCCCGCCATCCACCACCAGCGTCTGTCCTGTGATCATGCGGCTTGTTGCCGAGGCCAGAAAAAGCGTGGAGCCGACGATATCCTGAGGGGCGAGATGATCCTTCAGGCATTGGCGATCGAGATGGGCGGCAAGCGCCTCGGGCGTGGCCCATTTATCAAGCTGCTTGTCGGTCAGCACCCACCCGGGCGCCAGCGCATTCACCCGCACATGATCCGGCCCGAACTCGCGGGCAAGGCTGCGGGTCAGGCCATTGATGCCTGCGTTGGCAGTCGTATAGGCGGGGTAGCCGCTGTTGCCCATCATATAGCTGATGGAGGTGAAGTTCACGATTGACCCGCCACCGGCGGCCTGCATCCCTGGCAGCACAGCCTGACAGGCAAAGAAATAGGCCTTGAGATTGATCGCCTGCGCCCAGTCCCAAAACTCTTCGTCCACATCCAGCGTGGCGTGGCGCTGATCGTTGGCGGCGTTGTTCACCAGCGTGGTGATCGGGCCATGTGCCTCTGCCGCCTGCTCAATCGCGGATTTCAGCGCCGGGATATCGGTGATGTCGCATTGGATGAACAAGGGGCGGTTGCCGGTCTCGGCTTCCATCCGTTGAACAAATGCGGAGGCATCGGAGCGTCCGACAAAGGCGACCTTGGCGCCCTGACGCAGAAACCCCTCGCTCAGCGCGGCCCCAATGCCGGAACCGCCGCCGGTGATGAAAACCGATGTGCCCTTCAGGTCCGGAAAGATTGCAGTATTGCTCATCAGTGGCTCTCCCGTGTGACGGGGCGGGTGTCTTTGCCCACGAGAAAATCAAGATCAGCGCCTTTTTCAGCCTGAAGGACGCTGTCGACATAGAGTTTTGCATAGCCGCGCGTGTAATGCGGCGGCTCTGGTCGCCAGGCCTCCCGGCGCGCGGTCAGCTCTTCCTCCGAAACCAGAAGGTCAAGCGTGCCGTTCTTTGCGCTGACCCGGATCCGGTCGCCGGTCTGGACCAGGCCAAGGGGACCACCAGCCTGCGATTCTGGCGAGACATGCAGGATCACGGTGCCAAATGCCGTGCCGGACATTCGACCATCGGAAATGCGGATCATATCGCGTACCCCGTCGCGCACCAGTTTGCGTGGGATCGGCATGTTGCCGACCTCCGGCATACCCGGATAGCCCTTGGGACCGACGCCTTTCAGCACCAGGATACTGTCTTTGGCCACCGGTAGATCGTCGCGGTCAATATTGGCTTTCATGTCCTCAATGGTCTCGAAAACATGGGCGACGCCTTCGTGCTCCAGCAGATGATCGGTCGCGGCTGAGGGCTTGACGATGGCCCCGTTGGGCGCAAGATTGCCGCGCAGAACACGCAGGCCCGCTGCCGGTTTGACGGGTTCGTCAAAGCTCTTGATGACGTCGTCGTTGAAACATTCGGCACCCTCGGCATATGCTGTGATGTCGCCCCCCAGAACGGTGGTGTTGCTGCGCAGGTGCCCATTATCGGCAAGTTGCTTCAGCACGACAGGCATGCCGCCCGCATAGCAGAAATCTTCCATCAGGTATTTGCCAGAGGGCATGCAGTTCACCAAGAGGGGGATGTCGCTCCCCAGACCAAAATCATCCAGGGTCAGCTCTACCCCGACACGGCCAGCCAGTGCCAGAAGATGGACAACCGCATTGGTCGAGCCGCCAACCGCTGCATTGGCCATGATCGCGTTGATGAACGCATCGCGGGTCAGAATGTCGGAGGGTTTGAGATCTTCCTCCACCATTTCGACAATCCGCTTTCCGGTGAGATGCGCCAGCGCCATGCGGCGGGCGTCCACTGCTGGCAGGGCGGCATTCGTCGGCAGGCTCATCCCCATCGCTTCGACGAGGGACGCCATAGTGGAGGCCGTACCCATGGTCATGCACACGCCCTTGGATCGGCTCATCCCGGATTCAGCCGCCATGAAGTCCTGCAAGGTCATCTCACCCGCGCGCACCGCTTCGGAGAATTTCCAGACGTCTGTGCCGGAACCGATATCCTTACCCTGCCATTTGCCGTTCAGCATTGGGCCCGAGCTGACCACGATGGAAGGCAGATCGACCGAGGCCGCTCCCATCAGCTGGCCCGGTGTGGTCTTGTCACAACCGCCAAGCAGGACAACGCCGTCAATCCCATAGGCCCGGATCGACTCTTCCACATCCATGGCCAGAAGGTTGCGGAACAGCATCGCCGTCGGTTTCATCTGGGTTTCACCAAGCGACATGACCGGGAACTCAACCGGGAAGCCGCCAGCCTCCCAGACCCCGCGCTTCACCCCCTCGGCGAGATCGCGAAGACCGGAGTTGCAGGGCGTCAGTTCGGACCAGGTATTGCAGATCCCGATGATTGGTCGGCCGTCAAAGGCATGATCGGGAAAGCCCTGATTTTTCATCCAGCTGCGGTGGATAAATCCGTCTTTGTCCAGTTTGCCGTACCAGGCGCGATTTCGTCTGTCTTTGGTCATAGGCGTGTTCCTTCAATCACCCAGATCGACTGTGGGAATGTCCAGGGCAGGGTGATCCCTTGGTGCATCAGATATTGGCCGCTAAGGGGGGCAGTGCCGGTTTTCAAAAGAGGTGAACCGCGTGACAGGCCGGGGGCATCCTCGCGGTTCAGCAGGCTGATTTCATATAGCGTATCCGGCTCTAGCCCGGTCAGGCGAAGCGGGCGGGGCAGGATCTGTGCGCTGGCCTCACAAACCCCGGCAAAGACGACAAACCGACTGCCATCCTCTGCGCGCTGTAGCTCTGCGATTACCGCCGGATCGTCACTGTCGAGCCGCAGAATATCGGCCCGCTGCATCCAGTGGCGGTTGTCTTTCCACCAGGAAGTTACCTTGCGGAGGATGTCTGCCTCTTCCTCGGTCAGCTCGCGCGGGTCCATTTCAAACCCCATGTGGCGCTGCGCCGCGACCCAGGCGCGCAGGCGGATGTCTGTCACCCGGCCAGAGGTGTGGCATTTTCGGGGACCTACGTGGCTGCCGGTGACCACCATCGGCAGGAAAAGCGCCGCTTCATGCTGGATCCGCAGCCGTTCCAGCGGATCGTTGCTGTCCGAAAGCCAGACGCGATGGGTGCGCGATAGGATCCCAAAGTCTATACGCCCGCCACCCGAGGAGCAGCTCTCGAATTCCACCTTGGGGAAGTCTGCCCGCAGGCGGTCAAAGAGCGCATAGGCTGCCTCGGCCTGGGCGCTGTCCGGCTCGGGCAGGACACGGTTGTGGTCCCATTTCACATAGTCGATCGGGTGATCTGCCAGAACCGCTGCAATGCGGTCGTAGAGATAGGCCTGTACCTCCGGCAGGGCGATATTCAGTACCATTTGCTGGCGACCAAGCACCTGATCCAAGTCGCCCAGAACCCAGTCGGGATGGGCGCGGAACAGATCGCTTTCAGGATTGATCATTTCCGGTTCAAACCAGATGCCAAATGCCATGCCTTCGGCGTGGACATGGTCGATCAGTGGCATCAGCCCATCGGGGTATTTGCGCCTGTCGATCGTCCAGTCGCCGAGGGATGTGGTATCGTCATCACGTTTGCCGAACCATCCATCGTCCAGCACGAAACGTTCCGCGCCAAGGTCGGCCGCACGGGTTGCGATCTCGCAGAGCATGGCGTGATCGTGCTCGAAATAGACCGCTTCCCAGCAGTTGTAATGCACCGGACGCGCGCTCACAGGCTCAGGTGGTCGCAGGATCTCATCGCGCAGGTGGCGTTGGAAGGTGACAGCGCAGCCATTGATCCCCCGATCCGAGAACACCGCATAGAGTGGCGCCGTCTGAAAACGCGTGCCGGATGTGCGGCGGCTGCCGGTGGCGTGTCCCCACTGGATTTGGCGACGCCCGTCGGGGAGTTCCTCTGCCAGCATTCTATGGCCCCCGGACCAGCCGTAGTGGAAGGCATAGGCGGATCCTTGGCTGTTCGTGGCACCACTGCAGGGCACAATCAGACCGGGGAAATGCTCATGCCCGGTGCGCCCTGTGGGGTTGTCCCTTAGCCGCGCGCCTGCGCTCCAGGCGGTGCGGCTGGTCTGAAATTCACCGATCCAGCGGCCATGGAAGTCGATCATCTGATGGCTGTTCTGAGGTGCCGGAAAGACCGGAGCGGAGAGCCAGTTCACGCTGACGGGCTGCTCCGAGGTGAGAGCGGCCTGCGCAGTGATCATGCTGGTTACGGGCGTCAGCTCAAACTGTGCCTGATAGTGCAGGCCATTATTGGCATCGCGATAGTGGAGTGTGAGGGTCCGAGTGCCTTCCTCCGCCCGCTCGAAGGTGAAGCGTGGCAGCAGTGCCTTGCCCGCGCCATCCGTCAGCGACAGACCGGGCTGGCCGGGGAAGGTGCGGCGTGCCTCGGGGCAGATCGACAGCGGCGGCACCTGATCCAGCATCCCCCCCGTCACATCCATGCGCGAGGCGGCGGCGAGCATGTCCAGATCGGTTCCATCGGGCAGCCGCGGTCCCCAGTAGATGACCTCTGCCAGATCGGTGCCACGGGCGGCGAGGATCAGGCTTTGGCACTGATCCTGAAGCGCCCAGCAGCGGATGTCTCTCACCGTGCTCACTTCACGGCTCCCAGCGTCAGACCGGCGATAAAGTGGCGCTGCATCAGGAAGAACATCGCAACCGGCGGCAGGGCCGCCACGATGCTGCCCGCGCTCATCAGATGGTACGCTGCCCGGTATTGCGCGTTGAAGGAGGTGATGCCTGCGGTCACTGGCTGGCTCTCGGCGCCCTGGGTCAGAACAACTGCCCAAAAATAATCATTCCAGATGAAGGTAAAGATCAGCACGCTGAGCGCCGCAATTGCGGGTTTCATCAGCGGCAATACCACGAACCAGAAGATCCGCCATTCCGCGACCCCTTCGACGCGGGCGGCTTCGATCAGCTCAAAAGGCAGGGCGCGGATGAAGTTGCGCATAAAGAGCGTGCAAAACCCGGTCTGAAAGGCGATATGAAACAGCACAAGGCCAGTTTTGGTGTTGTAGAGCCCCATGTCCAGCGTCAGATCGCGGACCGGAACCATCAGGATCTGAAACGGCACGAAGTTGCCTGCCACAAACATGAAAAACAGCAGCAGGTTGCCACGGAATTTATACACGCCAAGCGCAAAGCCTGTCATGCAGGAGAGTGCTACCGCACCGATCACCGTCGGCACCGTGATCAGGACGGAGTTCAATAGGTAGCGTGGCATGTCGGAGCCAAAGAAAACCTTGCCGTAATTGCTGGCGCCTTCAAACGAGCTCGGCATTCCCCAGTAGTTGCCGGTGGTAAAGTCCACATCCGGTTTGATCGAGAAGATGGCCACCGCGATCAGCGGCAACAGCCAAAGGACGAGCGCAGTCGGAACCAGGGCCTGATAGGTGGCCTGCCATCCGCGAGAACTGTTCTGAATGGGTTTCGGAAACATCAGCGGCCCCCTTTGTCGTCTTGGTACATGGACCACAGGAAGTAGGCGATGAAGCACAGCATGATCAGGAACAGCACCACTGCAATTGCTGCGCCATAACCCATGCGGAAGCCATATTCCGACAGGGCCTTTTCAAACATGTAGAACGACAGCACCCGGCTGGAGCCGAACGGGCCGCCGTTGGTCATGATGGAGATCAGATCAAAGCTGCGCAGTGCGCCGATGATTGTCACGACAAAGGCAACAAAGGTCGCCGGCCGCAGTTGCGGGATGATCACATACCACAGCATCTTGGCGCCTTTGGCACCGTCCAGCCGCGCCGCCTCGACCTGTTCGGGATCAACCGCATTGAGGCCCGTGAGGTAGAGGATCATGCAATAGGCCGTCTGCGGCCACAGGCCTGCCGCGATGATGCCATAGGTCACCAGCGTCGGATCCCCCAGCACATTCAACGGCCCAAGACCAACCCAGCCCAGCACTTGATTGAGCAGGCCAAAGGTCGGGTCATAGAACCAGCTGAACACCAGGCCGACAACAACTTGACTGATCACAAATGGAAAGAAGAACAGAGACTTGTATAGGCGAATGCCGGTTACGGTCTGATTGAGGAACAGCGCGATGAACAGGCCTGCCGGGATTGCCAGCAAATACAGCAGAAGCCATTTCAGGTTATTCCAGAGCGAGACCTCAAACGCGCGATCATCCATCAGCTCCCGGTAGTTTTCCATGCCGACGAACTGTGGATCACCGAGCCCGTCCCAGCGGTAGAACGACAGGTTGAAGCTCTGTACGATCGGGAAAATCACGTAGAAGAGAAAGAAAATCACGCCGGGCGCCAGAAAGAGCCAGGGCGCAAGGGTCTGACGATTGCGCCTTAGCCAGCTGTCACGGCTGCCTGATGCGCTGGCAGACGATCTGGTTTCTGGAGCGAGGTTCATCTCAGCCACGGGAATTCTCCCTTGTTTGTCGATTGATATCAGCCTGTCGACTGGGAAGGGCCGATACGGTTCAGCATATTGCGCGCTCCGGTCCGTGACAGGGCTGCGCAGGGCCGATAGGCAGATCGGCCTTGCGCGTTGTTTTGGCCAGCAGCAGTGATCAGTAGACGCGCTCGCGGGTCTTTTCCAAACGGTTCAGGATATCATCCAGATTGTCCGGGAAGACCATGAACTCCTGGAAGCCCTCCATGGCAACGGAGGCCATTTCCGCTGGTGCATCGCGGTCAAAGAACTGCGCGATACCACCGGGCGCGTTGGCGGACAGCATCTCGAAGCCCTGATTGAGCATTTCGTCATCATCGACGGAGGACTTTGAGTTCACAGGCAGCTGGCCGAGTGCTGCGCCGCCGTTGATCTTGGTCTGATTGTCCGCCGAGACGACGAAACGCAGGAACTCGCGCGCGGCTTCTTTGTTCTGGGCGCCGGATGGAATGTGGAAGGTGTCGGTTGGTGCGTCTTCAGCCAGCTCGACATCGGGATTGATGGTCGGGAACTGGTAGAAATCCAGCTGATCGGTGCCAAGACCGGCTTCGCGCAGCGGTGCTACGGCAAAGTTGCCCATCAGATAGGCGGCGGCTTCACCTTTGACCATGAAGGGCAGGGCCTCCTGCCAGCTGTAGGACTGATGGTTGTCGATAAAGGCCCCCATGTCGATCAGTTCCCGCCAGTTGGCAAAGGTCTGCTTTACACGGTCATCGGTCCAGGCGACTTCACCATTGGTCAGCGCCATATGGAAATCATAGCCGTTGGTGCGCATGTTCAGGTAGTCAAACCAGCCGCCGGCCGTCCACAGGAACTTGGTGCCGATGGTGAAACACTTGCGACCTGAACCGAGAATCTTCTGGCAGTTCGCTTTGAAGGTCTCCCAGTCCTCGGGCTCTTCGAGGCCAAGCTCGTTGTAGATGTCCTCGCGGTAGTAGACGCCCCACTGGTAGTAGGTGTAGGGCACGCCCCATTGCTTGCCGTCCAATGTCATTGCGCCCTTGGTGGAGGCCAGCGCATCAGCGATTTCCGGCTCTGCCCAAAGGTCAGAAATGTCTTCGAACAACCCGGCAGAGACGTAGGGCCGCATCCGGTTTGCCGCATACCAGTTGGCCACGTCCGGTGGGTTGGCAGATAGGAAGTTGCGAATCTGCGTCTTGTAGGCCTCGCGGTCGATCACCGTCAGCTCAACGGTCAGGTTCGGGTGCATCGCGTCGAATTCAGCCGCCATCCCCTCCATTACTGCGCGCGGCGCAGGATTGGACATATCTGAGAAAATCTTGAGCGTGCCGCTCAATTCAGCCTGTGCCGCAGTGGCCAGGCCGAGGCTGAGAGCCAGGCCCGCAACTGTTCCTTTCAAAGTCTTCATGACGTCCTCCCTGTTGACGTGTGTCGTTTGGTTTCATATATTGGAACCAAAT
The DNA here is from genome assembly GCF_048055755.1 of Phaeobacter sp. JH204B. NCBI lineage: Bacteria > Pseudomonadati > Pseudomonadota > Alphaproteobacteria > Rhodobacterales > Roseobacteraceae > Phaeobacter > Phaeobacter sp. JH204B. The sequence continues at coordinate 155,230 of NZ_JAYMXF010000002.1, read as the reverse complement.
TCCAACTATTGAAACTATGACCGCGCTCGGCTAAGGATGTCAACAGTTACATCGGCCCCGCCCGATCAGAGAAAGGACAGTAATGGCGAAAGCTGCGCCCCAATCGCGAGAGACAGATGGCACCGTTGGCAAGGCTCTGGCCGTGTTGGATCAGATCGCTGAAGCGGGCCGCCCAATGCGGTTCGGCGAGGTGCTGGCGGCCTCGGATCACCCAAAGGCGACGCTGTACCGGCTGGTGCAGACGCTGACCAATCAGGGGATGCTGTCCTATGATGAGACCCATCAGACCTATGCTCCGGGTTTGCGCCTGGTGCGATTGGCTCATGCTGCCTGGCGGCAAAGCGCGCTGGCTCCGGTGGCGCGGCCCTATCTGGACAAGCTGTCACAGGATATCGGCGAGACCATACATCTGGCGCAGCTGGATCGGGGGCAGGTACTCTACGTCGACAAGCGTAATGCGGCCACACCGATTGAGATGTTCAGCCAGGCGGGCAAAATAGGGCCGGGCTACTGTACCGGGGTGGGTAAGGCGATGATCGCGTATCTGTCGCAGGAGGCGCAGCAGGATGCGATCCGCAGGCAGGCGTTTTTTGCCCATACGCCCAACACGTTGGCCACGCCAGAGGCGCTGATGGACGAGTTGCAGCAGATCCGCAAAGACGGCGTTGCCTTCGACCGTGAAGAGCATGAACCGGGCATCATCTGCATTGCCGTTCCGATCCTGTCGGAGGCGGGCAAAGTGATGGGCGGGCTGTCGATCACCTCCTCCGTGCAGCGTCGCTCGCTGGAGGAGCTGGAGACGCTTCGACCGGCCCTGATGACAACCGCCAAGGAAATCGCGGCAGCGGCCGAGACCTGGCAATTTCCAAATTAACCCGAGGGAGAGAACACATGACAGGGGTCACTCTGGCCAAGGCCGTCAAGAAATATGGTGACGTTCAGGTGATCCACGACGTGGACCTCACCATTGAGGACGGTGAGTTCTGCGTCTTTGTCGGCCCATCCGGGTGCGGAAAGTCGACGCTTCTGCGGATGATCGCCGGGTTGGAGGAGACCAGCAGCGGCAGCATCCATATCGGTGAGCGGGATGTCACACGACTGGATGCGGCTGACCGTGGGGTTGCGATGGTTTTCCAGTCCTACGCGCTATATCCGCATATGACGGTTGAGGATAATATGGGGTTCGGGCTTAAGATGACCGGTCATCCCAAGGATGCGATCCGGGAAAAGGTGGCAGAGGCCAGCCGGATCCTGAAGCTGGATCAATATCTTAAACGCAAACCCAAGGCGCTGTCGGGCGGGCAGCGCCAGCGCGTCGCCATCGGACGTGCGATCGTGCGCGGGCCGGATGTCTTTCTCTTCGATGAGCCGCTGTCAAATCTCGATGCCGAGCTGCGCGTGGATATGCGGGTCGAGATCGCTCGGCTGCACAAGGAAATTGGCGCCACCATGATCTATGTGACCCATGATCAGGTGGAGGCGATGACGCTGGCAGACAAGATCGTCGTGCTTCGGGCCGGTCGCGTCGAACAGGTTGGCAGCCCGATGAAGCTATACGCCGATCCCGACAACCGGTTCGTCGCGGGGTTTATCGGCTCGCCGAGCATGAATTTCCTGCAAGCGACCGTTTCCGGCGGCGCGGTCACAGTACCCGCTCTTGGCGGCCGCCGGATCGCGGCCTCTGTCACGCTGCCTGAAGAGGGTGCATCGGTCCTTGTGGGATTGCGCCCGCAGCATCTCTCTGTCGTTGCCCGTGACAGCGATCTGATCCTTGATCTGCGCGAGCGGCTGGGCGGTGTGTCCTACGACTATCTACGCACCCCAACAGGAGAGAAGATCATTGTCGAAACACGGGGGGACGAGGCGCTGCCCGAAGGAAGCGCCGTCGCCTTGGATTTTGACGATGCTGACGCCTATTTCTTTGACGGGACGACAGAACTGCGTCTGCGCTAGAAGGAGGAGGGCTGTCAGCGATGGTCCGCGGCTACAGTGACTGCATCCGCTTTGTTTTTCCCGACCATGCCGGGTTGCTGACGGCATCTGCGAGGGTTGCGGCGACATCGCCTCGTGCGGCGACGCCTTCGGGATCGACCTGCTCGCCGAACAGCAGGTCTCCGCTGCCGTCGCCTTCAGTCAGACGTACTGGGCGCAGGATCGCGTAGTCCAGTCCCGACTGTTCCAGATAAACATCCGCGTCGTGTTTGGCCTGCAGGTAATGGGCAAGTTCGCTTTTGGGATCGGGATCGCCGGCTCCTATCGAACTAAGCATGACAAACCGGGCCACGCCCGATGATTTTGCAAGATCCACAAGCGCCTTCGCGCCATCACGATCAACCTTGTCCGTCATTTCGCGAGAGGTGTCGCCGCCAGATCCTGCTGCAAAGATCACACCGTCGCACCCCTCGCAGACATCCGTAGGCAGGTCGGTAAGGTCGCCGCGCCGCGTGCCAGTCCCGGGTGGAAGCGTGCTGGTATCCGACCCCTCCCGGATCAATGCGATGGGCTGATGGCCCAGGCGCTGAAGTTTTTCCACCACCCGGCGGCCTGTATTGCCAGTAGCACCTGCGACAAGAACTTTCATAACGGTCTCCTCATTTCGATAATGGGATTGGGACAATTGGGGGGACACAGCGGGGCCACGGGTCAGAACGACGGGGCCATCGGTCCCACCTTCGCCACTGCGGCCTTGTAGCCATCCTGTGCCTGCAGATCGGTCCAGTAGCGCGCGACGCGCGGCGCATCCTTCAGCGCGCCAATCGCCGCCAGATTGGCGAGGATGTACGAGAACTGGATATCGGCGAGCGCGGCCTGATCGCCAAACAGCAAACCCGTTTCAGGAAGCTGCTGGGCGATGTAGTCCAGATGCAGGTCCACAGCTTTCTTGGCCTCATCTCCAGAATCCTCTCCCTTCAGGGCCGGTAGGAGCACGCCCATCGCAACCTCGGCAAAGGAGCTCTCGACGTAGTCGAGCAGCTCGTCGTGGCGCAATGCGTCTGCTGTCCCCGGAGCTGGTTGATGGCGGCTGTCACCATAGCGATCAGAAAGATACCGCAGGCAGGTCGCCGATTCCGCTATCTTCATGTCGGCGTCCTCAATAACAGGCGATTTGCCGAGCGGATGAATCTTGGCAAGGCTTTCAGGCGCCCTGAAGTTATCCGTGCGGTCGTAGGTTGTGACATCATAGGGTTGCCCGAGGTCTTCCATCAGCCAGATCAGGCGAATTGCGCGGGAGTAGGCGAGGCAGTGGATCTTCAGCATGAGCGGCGTCTCCTTCAGAGTCGGTCAATTCCGCGCTCGGCTCAGATACTTGTCATGCCAGTGATGCGCGGTCACAAAAGAAAGACGGCATCGGTGCCGTCGTCGAATACTCAACAGCCCGGATCGCGATTTCGTTCCCAATAAAGCGCCCGCATTGTAGACTGCGATCCGGCGGATACCGGAACCCGAGCGGTGTGGAGGGCGTTTCGCAGCCAGGGGTGCAGCAGGTCGAAACCAGTAAATCGCAGGACAGGAGGAGAAACAGTATGGCCGGAGGATGGACCCGCGATGGTGCGGTGAGTGAACAGATCGAAGCGTCAATCAGTGACGAGCTGGCGCGTCTCAGGTCGAGGCGCGCTCCTGTCGGTGAAAGCCTGACACATTGCGCCGATTGCGAGGAGCCGATCCCCGAACCGCGGCGTAAGGCGATCCCTGGCGTCAAACTCTGTATCGAGTGTCAGCAGGAACGCGACGGCGCCCAGCAGGCGCGTGGCGGGATCAATCGGCGCGGCTCCAAGGACAGCCAGCTGAAGTAACATGGTCCTTTCGCCGATTTGATCGCGCCGAAGTATCTTCCTCGCGCCATCTGCGGATGCTATATCCCGAGCCGGGCTCACAGGCGATGGCGTCGCCGCAGGCAGACTGCTCTGGCCCAAAACAACGCTCCTGTACGCCGGGACTTTCAATCGGGAGATTGAAGGCCCCGCCTTTGCCTCCCGAGATCAAGGGAGGCATCCATGGCCTGGTCGCCGGAAAAAACTGAAGTCAAAAGCTGGAATGAATGGGACACGCTGCGCCATGTGATCGTGGGCCGTGCCGATGATTGCCACATCCCGCCGGAAGAGCCCGCGCTGGATGCCAAGGTGCCGGAAGACAGCGACATGCGCGGCCAGTGGGGCCGCCGCCCGCAGGAAACCATCGATCGTGCCAATGAGCTTTTGGACAATTTCGCCAGCCAGCTGCAGAACCGCGGCATCCGGGTGGACCGGCCGGTTTCGATTGATCATTCCCAGCCGGTGACCACCCCGGACTTCAACACCGATAGCCAGTTCGGCTGCATGCCGCCGCGTGACGTGCTGCTGACTGTCGGCCATGAGATGCTGGAAGCGACGATGTCCTACCGCTGCCGCTGGTTCGAATACCTGAACTACCGCCCGCTTTTGCAGAAGTACTGGGAAGAAGACCCCAGGTTCCGCCACGAAGCCGCCCCCAAGCCGCGCCTCACGGACGCAGATTACCACCCGGATTACCTCAGCGAGAAGATCGGCGTGGCCAAGCGGCTGGAATGGGCGGCGGAGAAATTCTTTGTCACCACCGAGGAAGAGCCGCTGTTTGACGCCGCCGACGTGCTGCGCTTCGGCAAGGATCTGGTGGTGCAGCACGGCTTTACCACCAACCTAAAGGGCATTGAATGGCTGCGCCGCCACTTCCCGGATCACCGGGTGCATACGGTGAACTTCCCGGGCGACCCGTATCCGATCCACATCGACGCAACCTTCACGCCGCTGCGGCCGGGGCTGATCCTGAACAACCCGCAGCGCCGCCTGCCGGACGAGCAGCGCGAAATGTTCAATAAGAACGGCTGGGAAATCGTTGACGCAGCACAGCCTGCCCACAACACCCCGCCGCCGCTGTGCTATTCCTCCACCTGGCTGTCGATGAACGTGCTGGTGCTGGACCCGAAAACCGTCTGCGTCGAGAAGTCCGAGGTCTATCAGGCAGAGCAGATGGACAAGCTGGGTCTAGAAGTGGTCGAGGTCGAACTGCGCGACGCCTATGCGTTCGGCGGCGGTCTGCACTGCTGCACCGCGGATGTCTACCGCGAGGGGGAGTGCGAGGATTACTTCCCGCATCTGTAAGAAGCAGTTCACAAAAAAGGGGAACGCTATTCGACCCAAGAATTGCGTTCCCAAATTACTTAAGCGCAGATCAGTTGTGCCAAATGCGTATTATGAGCTTGTCAGGACCCTCAGGGTATTGCGCAACTTTGCCAGCCCCAGCTGCATTCAGAACCTGGAGGCCATATCCGGGTTCCTCTGCGTCGGCCCATTCTTCTAGTTCTCTAACGTATTGAAACATGCGCTGGAAATGCAAATTGTTTCCGACGTTGATGCGCTTGGTTGCACCCAGGTTCTGGGTGGCTAGGGTTGTAGCCGTTCTTAGGAAGTCCCGAAGCAAGTAGTCGTCATCGTTGCTAAACTTTTCACTAAAAATTGTATCTACCATAGCATCAAAGAAGGCATTGGGTGGGATGTCGTCAATGTCGCTGATGTTCTGAGTGTTCGGCAATGACTCTGGTAGGCGAATACTTTTCTTCTCGAATAAGCTTAACGCAGTCTGGTATCGCTGTTTCGGTGGACCCTGCAGCTTTGGCGCGGGCTCTCCCATCGTTTTCTCGTATGTTTCTAGGAGCTTTCTTGTAGTTGCAGCGTAAGTCTTGACGCTTCCAAGCATGAAGTCGTTTCGCAAAGTGCTTCCTTTCAATTTTCGGCTCTAGTTTATCTATGGGTAGCTTGCGCTCAGGAGATTATTGCGACGAGTGGCTACGTTAGTTTCATCCGCAGGATGTGCTGCGGGCCTGCCAAGCCATCGGGATAGATGCCGCCGGTGTCCTGAAACCCACCTTTCAGGTAGCAGCGGACAGCTGCGGGGTTCTGCATGTTGACCGTTAGCACCACGGCAGGACGATCCGGGTATAGGGCGGGAAAGTAGGTTTTCAGGGCTGCGACGGCGGCCGTGGCATAGCCTTTACCCTGCGCGCTGCGATCAATCATGAATCCGCGCAGGCCAAGAGTATCTGCTTCCGCGAAATCATAGGTCTCGTGGTAAAGACGGTCAGTTTTGAAGAACCCGACCGCGCGGATGCCGTCGAGGATGGCGTGAAAATCCACGCCGTCCTCATTGTCTTCAAAGGCCTGAGCCACGGTGCCGGAAAAACGGACCTGGTCCGGTTCCACTTGGATATGGGAGACCAGATCAAATTCGCTGCGGCAAACCGGGCGCAGAGAGAGAGGCATCAGTCCTCCATTGCCTCCAGCTCGTCAATGAAGCCGGAAATCATCGACAGACCCTTGTCCCAGAACTTGGGGTCTGATGCATCCAGGCCAAAGGGCGCCAAAAGTTCCTTGTGGTGTTTGGAGCCGCCTGCCTTCAGCATGTCGAAATACTTGTCCTCGAACCCTTCGGCCCCCTCGGCGTAGACGGAGTAGAGCGCGTTCACCAGCCCGTCGCCAAAAGCATAGGCGTATACGTAGAAGGGGGAGTGGACAAAATGCGGTACATAGGTCCAGAAGGTCTCGTAGCCCTCCATGAAATCAAAGGCTTCACCAAGGCTCTCGGCCTGTACCGACATCCACAGCGCGTTGATGTCATCAGGGGTCAGCTCGCCTTCGGCGCGGGTGGCATGCAATTTGCATTCAAAGTCATAGAACGCGATCTGGCGCACGACCGTGTTGATCATGTCCTCGACCTTGCCCGCCAAGAGGATCTTGCGCTCGTTCTGGTCCTTGGCGTTTTCCAGCATCTTGCGGAAGGTCAGCATCTCGCCGAACACAGATGCTGTTTCCGCCAGCGTCAGCGGCGTTGACGACAGCATTTCGCCCTGCTCGGCTGCAAGTACCTGATGCACGCCGTGGCCCAGCTCATGCGCGAGCGTCATCACATCGCGCGGTTTGCCGAGGTAGTTCAGCATCACATAGGGGTGCACATCGGTGACGGTCGGGTGAGCAAATGCCCCCGGCGCCTTGCCCGGTTTCACGGCGGCGTCGATCCAGCCCTTGTCAAAGAACGGTTCTGCCAGATCGCCCATGCGCGGATCAAAAGCGCTATAGGCATCCATCACCATCTTGCGTGCCTCCTCCCATTTGACGGTGCGGGAGGTCTCCATTGGCAGCGGCGCATTGCGGTCCCAGACCTGCATCCGGTCCAGCCCCAGCCATTTGCGCTTCAGCTCGTAATAGCGATGCGACAGCTTGGGGTAGGCGGCCACCACAGCTTCGCGCAGGGCCTCGACGACATCCGGCTCGACGTGGTTGGAGAGATGGCGTCCCATCTGCGGAGAGGGCATCCCGCGCCAGCGGTCCAGGATTTCCTTTTCCTTGGCCTGGGTATTGTGGACACGGGCAAAGATCTTGATGTTGTCGGAGAACACCCGGGCAAGTTCGCGCGCCGCGGCTTCCCGCTTGGTGCGGTCTTGCTCGGTCAACAGGTTCAGCGTGCCTTCGATGTTCAACTCTTCGCCGTCAACGGTGAAGGTGAGGCCGGCAATCGTTTCGTCAAAAAGCCGCTCCCAGGCGTCGCCTACAACGCCCAGATCATGCAGGAATTTCTCCAGCTCGTCAGACAGCTGATAAGGCTTCATCGCGCGAATACGGTCAAAAATCGGTTTGTAGCGGGCGAGATCGCTGTTGGCGGCGAAATGGGCCTCCAGTGCCGCGTCTTCAATCCGGTTGATTTCAAGCGAGAAGAACACCAGCGGCGTGGTGAAGATCGTTACCTTCTCCTGCATGTCGGACATGAATTTGGCGCGACCGGCATCGGTGGTCAGCTGATAATAGCGCAGACCAGCAAAGGACATGATCCGCCCGGCGATGGCGTTGATCTTCTCGTTGCGCAAGACGCAGGCCAGCAGACCGTCGGCATCCAGATCGGCCAGTTTGCCTTCGTAGTCACTGGCGAAACTGGCGCATTCGTTCTCCAGCCAGTTGAGGTCGCGGTCCAACTCTGCCGCATCCTCAGAGGTGTAGAGGTCGCTCAGATCCCACTCAGGCAGATTGCCCAGCCCATCCGGCCCGGCACCGCCCGCAGCATTGGCGTTGGCGTCTCGCATCAGGTCGCGGTCAAGGAAGGGAGCGTTGAACATCAGGGCACCTCGGGCTGTTGTGTGTCTTCTCCGACATCTAAGCGCGAGGGCTGGGGATCACAAGCAAGCGGCCCGCGTCGGGCGGCGATTTATTGGCCGGGCAGGGGGCACTGCGCGCGAGATTTTAAGAACGCTGATCGCGTCAGCCTGTCCGGGGTGAACCTAGTCTGCGTATTGATCGAACAAACGGGTGATCTTGTCAAAAATGGCGCGGCGGGTTTCAGCCCCTTCCATCATCACTTCATGTTGCGCCCCCTCGACCAGATCCAGTTCGCCCCCCGGCCAGCGCGCCATCCGGTCATGAATGGCTGCCGTATTGACGATCTGTTCCTGTGTGCCGAGGAAGGTGATGCAGGGCAGTGCGGGTGAGGGCATTTTCGCAAGGGCGGCACATTCTCGCAGGCTTTCGCCCAGCCATCGGACGGTCGGCCCGCCAAGCGACAGATCGGGCTGTGCCGCAAGCTGATCCTGCATCAGGCGGTACATCTCAGGATCATTGGTGAGCGAATTGCCCTCGAACGGGCTGGCCTGCACATATGGGGCTAGGGTTGTCGTCGGGGTCCGCATTGCGCCGATGCCGAACCGGTCACCCATAGAACTGAGCAGCCGCGCCACGGGCCGCAGCGCGGGCGGGATCTGAATTCCCCACATCGGCGCGGAAAAAATGCAGGCTTTGACCGGAAGCCCTTCCATGACTGCGCGAAGACCGATGGCGCCGCCCATAGAATGGCCGAGGACGAACCATGGTTTCGGCAGAGCGAGCCGATCGGCCAGCTCAACCGCCGCCTGGACGTCTTTCTGAAAATCGCGAAAGGCGACGACGTGACCCAGAAGCCGCTCCGGCAGCATCCTGTCCGCCAGCCCCTGGCCGCGCCAGTCGATTGCCAGCGTTGCATAGCCTCGGCTTGCCAGATCCTGGGCAGCTCCGCCGTATTTTTCGATATATTCGGTGCGCCCGGGAAACAGCAGCAACGTGCCCTTCTCAGCGCCCGCAGGACGCCAATGGCCCACGCGGATGCGCAGGCCATCGCTGGTGCTTACCCAATGGGCCTGCCCGCCGTCTGGTCCTCGCGCGATATCGGCAAAGAAGGGAGCGGGGGTCAGATCCATCGGGCGCGCGTCCATCAGGCCATCGCCGATGCCAGTTTCATCGCGGTGCCCATGTCACCGTCGATGGTCAGCTTGCCGCTCATGAACGCGGTGGTCGGGTTCAGTTCACCCTCGATGATGGACTGAAACGTCTCTGCGTCGGCGGTCATGGTGACCTCTGCCTCTTCGTCGGCGACGCGGGCCCCGTTCTGATCCAGCATGATGGTACCCATGCCGGTGATGTCGAATTTGGCGGAGCCGTCAAAGCCACCATCCATTTTTGCGTTCAGCGTTTCTGCTGCTTGGGTCAGCGTTTCGCTCATGTTCAGTCCTCATTTTGGTCCGCAGCCTGCAAATTTATGTGAAGGATGTCCTTCCCACTCTGGAAAACGCAGGCTGCGCGGTTACACTTAACCCATCATGGTTGCAAAATTCTCCAATCTCAAAGCTATCGTGGCGGCAACGTCTTTGACAGTCCTGTTTTCCGTGCCTTTGCAAGGTCACGCTCAGGAGGTTCAGGGCGAGGCGGACCTGCTGGCCGCTTTGTCCGATGCCGACCCGCAGGAAGCCATCGGTCTGGACAGATCCCTGCAGGCGCTCTGGAACAGTAGCGGCTCACCTGCGATGGACCTGCTTTTGAAACGTGGCAAGGATGCGCTGGACCGCGGCGATACCCGCATTGCCATCGAGCATCTGACCGCGCTGACCGATCATGCGCCAGGATTTGCCATGGGCTGGTACGAGCGCGCACGGGCGTATTTCACCGCGGGCCTCTATGGCCCTGCCGTGGCCGATCTGGAGCAGACGCTGATGCTGAACCCCAACGACTACAATGCGATTTTTGCGCTGGGGGCGATGTTCGAACAGTTCAATGACCCGCAAAACGCCTATGAGGCCTATAAAAGGGCGCAGGCTATACATCCGCACCACGAGGCGATAACCAGCGCGCTCGACCGGCTGAAGACCGAAGTCGAGGGCAAAGAGCTTTAGGGCGGACAGTTGAGCTCGGTTCGGGCGTTGAGGGCAATATCATGACAGGCATGCAGAGTTCCGGGAGCGCCAGGGTCCTGGCGGTTTTGGGGCCGACCAATACCGGCAAGACGCACTATGCGATTGAACGTATGCTGGGGCATCGCACGGGTGTCATGGGATTCCCGTTGCGGCTTCTGGCGCGCGAGGTCTATGACAAGGTCGTCGCCGCCCGTGGCCCGTCGGTGGTGGCACTGATTACCGGTGAAGAGCGCATCGTGCCGCCGCGCGCACAATACTGGATCTGCACTGTTGAGGCGATGCCCGAGGGGATGGGCTGCGATTTCCTTGCGGTGGATGAAATCCAGCTCTGCGCCGACCCGGAACGGGGCCATGTCTTTACCGACCGTCTGCTAAGGGCGCGTGGCACTCATGAGACGCTGTTTCTTGGCGCTGACACCATGCGCGGGCCGATTGCTGCGTTGGTTCCGGGCGTGCAGTTTATGCGCCGCGAACGGCTTTCGGATCTGGTCTATGCCGGATCCAAGAAGCTCAGCCGGATGCCTGCGCGCACCGCTATCGTCGGGTTCTCCATCGACAATGTCTATGCCATCGCCGAACTGTTGCGCCGACAGAAGGGCGGGGCAGCCGTTGTGATGGGCGCGCTCAGCCCCCGGACCCGCAACGCCCAGGTCGAGCTCTACCAGAATGGCGAGGTGGACTATCTGGTCGCGACCGATGCCATCGGCATGGGTCTCAATCTGGATATCGATCACGTCGCCTTTTCTTCGCTCAGCAAATTTGACGGTCGCCGGATGCGGCAATTGGCCCCGAATGAACTGGCCCAGATCGCGGGGCGGGCAGGGCGCGGGATGAGTCACGGCAGCTTTGGGGTTACCGGCGATGCCCCGCCGCTGGAGGATGGCGTCGCGCAGGCGATCATGGAACACCGGTTCACGCCGTTGAAGAAATTGAACTGGCGTTCCTCGGCGCTGCAATTCGGCACGGTAGAGGCACTGATCCGCTCTCTCGAATCAGCGCCTGACGATCAGAACCTGATCCGCGCCCGCGAAGCGGACGATCTTATCGCCTTGAAATCCTTGTCCCAGCAGGATGAAATTCTGGCGCGCACAACCAACGCGCCCTCGGTACGATTGCTCTGGGATATCTGTCGCATCCCGGATTTTCGCGGTATCTCGCAATCGGAACATTCGGGGCTCTTGGGCGTTTTGTTCCAGTATTTGCACGACTCAGGCGTTGTCCCGGACGACTGGCTGGCGCGGCAGGTCAAACGGATTGATCGGGTTGATGGCGACATTGACGCATTGTCGAAACGTTTGGCCTTTATACGAACATGGACCTATGTCGCACAAAGGAACGGCTGGGTCCGTGATGAAAGTCATTGGCGCGGGGAGACGCGCGCTGTAGAAGACAGATTGTCGGACGCCTTGCACGAACGTCTGACTCAGCGATTTGTGGACCGGCGCACATCCGTGCTTTTGCGCCGGCTCAAACAGAAGGAGGCCCTTTTGGCCGAAGTGAATGATAAGGGTGAAGTGACCGTCGAAGGTGAATTCGTTGGTCGTCTTGAAGGGTTCCGGTTCTCTCCGGACAAGGGCGCACAAGGCGCCGAGGCAAAGGCGTTGAAATCCGCCTCCCTGCAAGCACTCGCACCGCATTTCCATCTCCGGGCTGACCGTTTTTACAACGCGCCGGATACCGAAATTGATTTTACCGATCAGGGCGGCCTGATGTGGGGTGAATATGCTGTCGGCAAATTGGTGGCCGGCGCTGACCCGCTGAATCCGCGCATCGAGGTGTTTGTCGACGATACTGCGGGCCCAGATGTGGCCCAGAAGGTCGAACGCCGCCTGCAACATTTCATCTCACGCAAGATCAACGCGCTGTTTGAGCCGCTGCTCAACCTGCAGCGCGACGAGGAGCTGACCGGCCTGGCCCGTGGCTTTGCCTTCCGCATGGTCGAGGGTCTGGGTCTGCTGCCGCGCGGCAGTGTCGCGCAGGAAGTGAAAGATCTGGACCAGGATGCGCGTGGCGCGCTGCGCAAACATGGCATCCGCTTTGGCCAGTTCACCATCTTCATGCCGCTGCTTTTGAAGCCGGCGCCGACCCGCCTGCGGCTGGTGCTCTGGGCTCTGTCCGAGGGTCTTGGCGAATTCCCCGATGCACCGCCTGCCGGTCTGGTGACCGTTCCTGTGATCAAGGATGCTCCGCAGGGCTATGATACCATGTGCGGGTATCGCAACGCGGGCGAACGCATGATCCGTATCGACATGCTCGAACGTCTTGCAGACATGCTGCGCGCCGAAGACAGCCGTGGCGGGTTCGAGGCCAAGGCCGACATGCTGTCGATCACCGGCATGACGCTGGAGCAGTTTGCAGATTTGATGCAGGGGCTTGGCTATCAGGCCGACAAGGGCGAGCGGGTCAAGGCCAAGGCGGTTGACACGGTGGTCACCGAAACCAGCACGCCTGATGCGGATATCCCGGTGATGGACGCGGCGCAACAGGTTGAAAACACGCCTGCCGCCGCCCCGGATGAGACCGATACCGCTGCCGTTACGGAAACAGTTACCGCTGATGCAGACGCGCCAGCTGATGTTCCGGCTGATGTTGCGGCGATTGAGGACGCAGGGGTGGCACCGGTTGCAGAAACCATGGCCGACCCGGCAGCTGTTGATCCGATCCCCGAGACCGCCGAGATCGAGACCCCGGTTGGCGAAGCTGCCGATGCCAATGTAGACGAGCTTGAGATGGAGGTGTTCTACACCTTCACCTGGGGGCGCGCCCGGAAGACGGGCGGCCACCGCGGCGGTGGCCGTCGCGGTCAGGACGCTGGCGAGAGCGGCGCAAAGCGTGGCGGCGACGCTGCGCGCGGCAAGGGCAAACCACGTGGCGGCAAGCCTGGCCGCGATGGCAAGCCCGACAAGAAGGGTGGCCGTCAGGATCAGGGCAGCAAAACCTATTCGGCCCGCCCGCCGAAGAAGGAAAAGCAGATTGATCCCGACAATCCCTTTGCAGCGGCGCTGATGGGACTGAAACAATCCGATTGATCGGCTGCTGGTGCCATGGATGACGCAGGTCTCTGAAAAGATCAGGATCGACAAATGGTTGTGGCAGGCGCGGTTCTTCAAGACCCGTAGCCTGTCCGCCAAGATGGTCAGCGCGGGCCATCTCCGTCTCAATGGCAACAAGATTGCAAAACCGGCTCAGAACGTCTCTCTTGGGGACGTTCTGACCTTCCCTCAAGGGCGCATCATCCGGACCGTCCGGGTTGAAGCACTTGGAACACGGCGCGGACCTGCTCCAGAGGCACAGGCGCTGTACTTTGATTTGACCGAAAAACAGGACCCCGTGCCGCGTAATCCGCGCTACGAAGGAAAAGGTCGCCCGGATAAGAAAGAGCGCAGGGCGCTTGATCTTAGTCGCCGGGATGGTGCGTTTTGACATCTTGAAGCCGGCGCTCGGGTGAATTAGCTACAAGCCAAACAGCTACGGGACTCGGCCACCATGACTTATGTCGTTACGGATAACTGCATCGCCTGCAAATACACCGACTGCGTCGAAGTCTGTCCGGTCGATTGTTTCTACGAGGGCGAGAATACCCTGGTGATTCACCCGGATGAATGTATCGACTGCGGCGTCTGCGAACCGGAATGCCCCGCCGATGCGATCCGCCCGGATACCGAGCCGGATATGGACAAATGGGTTGAGTTCAATCGGAAATACTCCGAAATGTGGCCGGTCATCGTCTCCAAGAAAGATCCGCTGCCAGATGCAGAGGAACGCGACGGAGAAGAAGGCAAGTTGGAGAAGTACTTCTCCGAAGCTCCCGGCGAAGGCGGCTGATAACAGCAGGTGTCTGCGGCTCCAGCTGGCTGGTTGCTTCGCGACTCACCTTTGCAAGACTGCGCGGTCCGGGAACGGGCCGCACCTGAGACCCGCCGTTTTATGGCATTTTTCGGGTCTGGATCCATTGGGACCATGATGTTTCACGGAGCGCTGCCTTTTTGTGGGGCAGAAAATATGATATACTCTTTCAGTAAATGACCAACCACGGATGTCCGCCTTGACTGTGCGCCCTGCGACGCACGGGTCCTATGGCGGTTTTTCTGCGGCATTTCTGTGGGTGCGGGTATTCGGATCACCGCGCGCGTGGATGTGTGGCAGCCCAGCCGACCCGAAGGTCGGCACAGAGCGAGGAAAGACCTGTATGACTAAATCGAAGAAGCCTGAATTCCGCCCTGACGACTATGTTGTGTACCCTGCCCATGGCGTTGGCCAGATCATCTCGATCGAAGAGCAGGAAGTGGCCGGCTTCACGCTGGAACTGTTTGTGATCACCTTTGAGAAGGACAAGATGACACTGCGGGTGCCGACCAATAAAGCCACCGAAATCGGCATGCGGTCGCTCAGCTCCCCCGATGTGATCGCCAAAGCCATGACCACGCTCAAAGGCAAGGCGAAAGTCAAACGCGCCATGTGGTCGCGTCGCGCCCAGGAGTATGAGCAGAAGATCAATTCCGGTGACCTGATCTCCATTGCTGAAGTGGTCCGTGACCTGCACCGCACCGATGACCAGCGTGAACAAAGCTATTCCGAGCGTCAGCTCTATGAAGCGGCACTTGAGCGTCTGACGCGCGAGGTTGCGGCGGTTTCAGGTGGTGACGAAATCTCCGCCGCCAAGCAGGTGGACGAGGTGCTGACCTCCCGCGCGGCCTGATCCAGATCTGATCGCCGCAGGGTCCGATCCATCGGATATACGAACAAAGAAACCTAGGCCGCGCTCCAGGGCGTGGCCTTTTTCGTTTTTGCGCTATGCTTTAGGCGCTGACATGTGGATCGTGACGGCGTTCGTGTGTGACACATCGAGCCAAGACCCAAAAAACGAGCAGAGAACACCATGACGGACCTAAAGACTCGCCTGACCGATCTCTATCGCGGGACCGACAGCGCGTCGGTCCGGTTTCGCTACGGGCTGATCGGATTTGATGCGGTTACAATTCTATTCTTCATGTCGACGGCCCATATTCCCCATGGTCCCTGGCTGATCGGGCTGAGCTGGATGGCCGGTGTCGTCATCGCTTTGGATCTGGCGGCGCGGTTCTGGATCAGCGGCAACCGCCGCAAACTGCTCTGGCGCATCTATACGCTGGCCGACATAGTGGTGCTGATCTCACTGCTGCTGGAGACGATCCTGCCGGGAGGGCTGGCTTTCCTACGTATCCTGCGAGGGCTACGGCTGATCCACTCCTATCATCTGCTACAGGACCTGCGGCGCGACAGCCGGTTTTTCCGCCGCCATGAAGATGCAATCATCGCGGGGATCAACCTCTTCATCTTTGTCTTCGCAACCTCGATGACGGCTCTGGTGTTCTTCATGGATACATCCGGCAGCGATTATCCTTACATTGACGCGCTGTATTTTACCGTGGCGACACTGACCACGACCGGCTTCGGCGACATCACCATGGCCACACCAGCTGGCAAGACATTTTCGGTTTTTGTCATGGTTGTGGGGGTGACTTTGTTCGTGCGGCTGGCGCAGGCGATCTTTAACCCCCAGCGGGTGCGCTACACCTGCAGCCAATGCGGATTGACGCGCCACGATATCGACGCGGTGCATTGTAAACATTGCGGCGGGCAGCTGAAAATCCGCACCAGCGGGGTGGAGTGACCGGAACCAGGCGTGGCTGTTCAGCCAAACGCCGCCGCAAGGACCAGCAACCCGGAAAGCTCGCTCAGCTGTTGCGTCGCCCCCAGTACATCCCCGGTTTGTCCGCGAATCTTGGTACGCGCGGTTGCCGCGATCACACCTGTCGCGGCAAGCATGGCCAGCAATACGCCCCAGCCTGACCAGCCCAGTATCAGCAGCGCCACCAGACCCGCAATCGCCAGCCCCAGCCCGCAGGCACGCCAAGGCGGTCGGCCGACGGAGGATGACAGACCCGAGCCGCGCGCATTCGCAAGCGCGGCCATCACCAGTGGCATCATGGCCCGGCTCAGCATTGCAACAGGCAGCAGGGCCCACGGGGCGGCCGCCGCCAGAATGCTGGCGTACGCCATCCAGCGCAGGCCAACGCTCAGGATCAGGGCCAGAACGCCATAGGTGCCGATATGGCTGTCCTTCATGATCTCCAGCCGCCGCTCCCGCGTGAAGCCACCCCAGAACCCATCAGCTGTATCGGCCAGCCCGTCCTCATGCATCGCCCCGGTCAGCACCGTCTGCGTCAGCAGCGCAATCCCCGCCGCGACCATCGGGCTGAGCCCGAAGGCCAGCGCCATCATCGACAGAATGCAGGCAGGTAACGCAACGGCAACCCCGGCAAAGGGGAAGGCCCAGACCGCGTGCGCATGGCGCGCAAACTGTTGTTTTTGCAACTTTGGCATCGGCAAACGTGTCAACAAGATCAACACGAGTAGAAAATCTATGCCAGATATGTCGTTTTTTCGCATTTGCGGGCCTCACAGAGGGCTTGCGGTGTCAAGATGAACGGGTACATACGGATGATCCGCTTTACCTGCGACGACCCCTTCGATGCAATGAGGCTTTCAATGCTGTCACCGCTCTTTTCGCTTGATCACTTTCGTGCGCAGCTTGCGCAGGCCCCGGGGGTGGACGAACAGGCTGAGACCGCTGCCGCCGAGCGCAACAGTCAACTGACCAAACCGCCCGGTTCGCTGGGGCGGCTTGAGGATCTGGCAATCTGGTACGGCAGCTGGCGCGGAAGCGAGCGTCCGGTGATCCGCGCGCCGCAGGTGATCGTCTTTGCCGGTAACCACGGGATTGTGGAGCAGGGGGTGTCTGCCTTTCCCAGTGAAGTGACAGCGCAGATGGTCGCGAACTTCAAACACGGCGGCGCGGCGATCAATCAGCTGGCCAAGCTGGCAGGCGCCCGGCTAGATGTTCACAGCCTTGATCTTGAAAAACCGACTCAGGATTTTACCAAAGGCGCCGCCATGGACAGCGTCGAGCTGCTCAGCGCGCTTCAGACCGGGTGGAAGTCGGTGGATCCGGCTGCGGATTTGCTTGTTGTCGGCGAAATGGGCATCGGCAATACGACCCCCGCCGCAGCGCTGGCCTGCGCGCTGTTTGGCGGCGACGCTGCGGATTGGACCGGCCGGGGGACCGGTATTGATGATACCGGGCTTGCCAACAAAACCCGGGTCGTGGCCGAAGGAGTGGCCTTGCATGGCCCAGCCATCACCGACGGTGTCGAGGCGCTGCGCCGTTTGGGCGGGCGTGAGATTGCAGCCATGGCCGGGGCGATGACTGCGGCCCGCATGATGCGTATCCCGGTTATTCTTGATGGCTTTATCTGCTGTGCCGCTGCGGCCTGCCTGATGCGGACCCATCCGGCGGCGCTGGATCATGCGGTCGCGGGTCACCAGAGCGCCGAAAGCGCCCATGCCGCGCTGTTGACCCACCTGGGCAAGCCGCCGTTTCTCTCGCTTGACCTGCGCCTTGGCGAGGGATCGGGTGCGGCTTTGGCGATCCAGGTCCTGCGGGCCGCCGTTGCCTGCCACAGCGGTATGGCGACATTTGAAGAGGCGGGCGTCTCGGTCAGCTAGGCCGGGGCGCGACGGGGCAGGATCGGCGCTCAGGCTGACTTCTGGTCAGTGGACTTCTTGGCTTCGGCAAGCTCCAGCAGGGCTGTTTCCAGATCTTTTTCCAACTCGCGGGCGCGGGCGATGTAGGCTGGGTTTTCACTGGCCGGCGTGCCCGGGATCCAGAGGCTCGCCAGTTCCCGCACAGTATGGCGGTCATGCGCATAAAAGGTCTGTTCAGCCTGTGCGGCCTCATATTCGCTTAGGCCGATCTGCTCCAGAACGTAGCGCCCCGCGCGAAGCGAGCTGTCGAACATCTCGCGGACGATATCATTCGCCCCCGCCTTATAGAGCTCAAACACGTGGTTGCGGTCGAAGGCGCGCGCAACGATATGCAGCTCCGGATGGCCGCGACGGGCATGGGCGACCAGCCTCAGCGCGGCCTCGCGATCATCCAATGCGACAACCAGAACCTTGGCCTTGGCAATCCCCGCGGCCTTTAGCAGCTCTGGCCGGGTCGGATCGCCGAGGAAGCTCTTCACCCCGAACCGGCGCATCAGCTGTACCGAGGCCATATTGCTATCGAGCACAACCGTGTTGAACCCGCTGGCGCGCACCAGACGATTGACAATCTGACCAAAGCGGCCAATCCCGGCTATGATGACGGGACCTTCTTCGTCGATTTCGTCGGCGGCCTGTTCCTTGGGGTTGTCCTTGCTGTATTTCGACAGCACGTCATAGAGGATGAACAGAAGCGGGGTGATCAGCATCGACAATGCAATCACCAGAAGCAGCTTTTCCGACAGCTCGGGCGGCACGACATTGAGCTGCCGCGAAAATGCCAGCAGGACAAAGCCAAACTCCCCCGCCTGTGCAAGGCCCAGCGTAAACAGCCAGTGATTTCGTTTCTTCAGGCCGAAGGCCTTGCCGACAAAATAAAGCACTATGCCTTTTGCAAGGATGACGAGAAGCGCAAGGCCGATCAGATCGCCCGGCTCGGCCAGGAACAGGCGGTAGTTGATGCCAGCCCCGACCGTGATGAAGAACAGCCCCAGCAGCAGCCCCTTGAAAGGGTTGAGATCGCTTTCGAGTTCATGGCGAAATTCGCTGTTGGCCAGAACAACCCCGGCCAGAAAGGCGCCAAGCGCAGGCGAGAGACCAACCAGCGTCATCAGGAAGGAAATGCCGACGACGATCATCAGCGCCAGGGCGGTGTACATCTCCCGTAGATTCGATGCATGGATGAAGCGGAAGACCGGGCGGGCAAGATAGACACCGGCCAGCACAATGGACGCAATCGCGCCAATGGTGACCAGTGTCACGGCCCAGCCGGGCAGCCCTTCGACCAGAGAAAGCGTTGCGTGGCCGGAGGCCGCATGGGCTTCCTCGGCGTTGCGCGCAATGGATCCATCGCCAATGATCTGAGCGCCATGCTGGGCAGCGAGCAGGGGCAGCAGTGCAAGAATCGGGATGACCGCGATATCCTGTGTCAGCAGCACCGAGAATGTCGCCCGCCCGCCACCGGTACGCATCAGGCCTTTCTCCGAGAGGGTCTGGAAGACGATCGCAGTTGACGAGAGCGAGAGCGCCAGACCAACGGCCAGGCTGACCTGCCAGGTCTCCCCCGCCAGCATGGCCGCGCCCATCAGGGCCACGGTGCTGAGAAGGATCTGTAATCCCCCAAGGCCAAGCAGTTTGTTCCGCATTGCCCAAAGCGCGCGCGGCTCAAGCTCCAATCCGATCAGGAACAGCATCATGACGACGCCGAATTCGGCGAAATGCCGCAGGTCTTCTGCTTCGCTTCCGACGAAGCCAAAAACCGGTCCGATGATGATCCCGGCCGCCAGATAGCCAAGCACGGAACCGAGGCCCAACCGCGCCGCGATGGGCACCGCAATTACAGCGGCTGCTAGGTAAATTGTCGCCTGATAAAGAAATGCGTCCATAGGCTTTGATATCGCAAGCGTAGGGCGTGTTGGCAACGTCTAACATGCCGCCGTCCCGATAGCGGAGCGTTGCCGCCGGTCGGCCTTTCACACCACCGATCATGAGAGCGGGCGGGGACACGGCCGTGGATGTCAAAATGCGGAGGGATCAACGAACCCCGGAGGCGCTCCACAGCAAGGAGCGCCCCCGGTCAGGCGCGCGAAAGCGCCATGCGAAAGAATGAGCCGCATAACAGCTTGGTCAGTCTCAGCGTTCCAGCGAGCGGATTTCATTGCTCAATTTGGCGATACGTTCCAGGCGATGGGAAATACGTTCCTGAAACACGCCGAGCTGGTCGATGATATCGGCCAGTGTCTCGCCCGATTCCGGCAGGCGGGCGCTTTCAATCTTACACAGGACACGGGTTGAGCTGAGGCCAAGAAAATGTCGGTGCATGACCTGGCAGGCATGCATGATGCGCGAGGCCTCGCGGTCCACCTGATCCAGTCCTTTGCCCGCGCGCTCAAGCTGCGCAGCCACCAGTTCGGCCAGTACCTCACGCTCGCCCTGCATGTCGACATCGCCAAGGCTGCGACGCTCTTTCTGAAGCTGGATGTCGCATTCCTTTAGAACGCGAACCATACATTCGACAAACAGTGAATCATCGACGGCGGTTTCAATCACCGCAAAATTGCTGTCTTTCCCCATTACATGGGCCGCGAACCAATCCGACATCTCGCGCGACATAGCACCGTAGTTCTGCGAGAGCACGGTGACCGGACCGCCTGATGGCTCAATGCGCGACGCGATGACCCGCAGGTTATGCGGGATCGTGTGCATGGCGTCGAAATCTTTGATCAGACCTTCGGTTTCCGCAACAAGCGTCTTGGCGTTGGCCAGCATCTTGCACAGATCGACGATCATCTGATCCGGCTCGTTCTCCAGCCCGATGTCTCGTGCGATCAGTTCTTCGCTCATCGCTTTTGTGGCGAATTGGCGGTAGTTTTCGTAACCATGTTCGACGATCCAGCTCTTCAGCCGTTCGGCGCTTTCCTCTGGCGACAGACCTTCGTCTTTTTCAGCAGCCAACAGCTTGGTATATAGGGCGCGCACGTTGTCAAAGATCTTGCTGCTGGGTTTGAGGCGGGCCGACAGGTAGCCATCGCCGCAGGGCACGACAACCGCATAGACCCAGTAATACAGGCCATCCTTCGATTTGTTTTTGACGTAGGCGCCCATGGTCTGGCCGCTTTTGATCGTGTCCCAGAACAGTTGAAACACGCCCTTGGGCATGTCCGGGTGGCGAATGGTGCGATGCGGCGCGCCCAGCAGCTCTTCCCAGTCGTAATTGGACACCCTTTGAAATACATAGTTACCGGCAAGAATGACCCCGCGGCTGTCAGTGCGCGAGAAAAATACTTCGTTCAGCCCAAAAGGGGCTTCTCCGCGGGAGGGGCGGCTTTCAATGCGACGATCTACAAAGGACACGGTCTCTATCCAATCTCTGAGTCTGTACCGTGTTTGTATATCGCACGAGTGTTCACGGAACCTTAAGTTGGCAGGGGGCCATCGCTTTTTAATTGTGCCATGACGATCTGACTTTGGACCCGCGCAACAGTGGGATGTGGCAGTAAAATTTCATGCAAAAGTCGATTCAGGGCGGCCAAATCAGTGCAAAATACCCTAAGTAAATAGTCCGCTTCGCCCGTCATCGTCCAGGCGGAGGTGATTTCCGGGCGCGATCTGATCAACCGGGAAAATCGCTCAGATTGTTCGGGTCCGTGGCTCTCCAGATGAACCTGAACAAACCCCTGTACGCTCAACCCCAACTTGTCAGGATCAAGCCGCGCCTCGTAGCTGCGGATATAGCCATCAGCCTCCAGTCGCTGCCTGCGCCGCCCCGCCTGACTGGCAGAGAGATTCAGCAATTCTCCCAGCTGCTGCGCGGTAAGATGGGCATCCTTCTGCAAGGCTGCCAGCAGTTTCTGATCGGTTGCGTCCAACATGTGCGGAACTTTCACGTAAATCACTAGATGAATGCGCATTCTGCGCATCTGGTCCTAGGTGTAGCCTAAACTATGCGCAAAACAAGCATCGGAATTGCGGTATTCTGGATGCAGCTACACCATTCCCGATCTGGAGGAAGCCGCATGGGTCCGTTCCCGCATAATGCCCCGAAGTCCGTCATCAGCGCCGAAAACCCAGCCGGCACCGATGGTTTTGAATTTGTCGAGTTCGCTCACCCCGAGCCTCAGGAGCTGCGCGATCTGTTTACGCGCATGGGCTATGAGCTGGTTGGTCATCATAAGGCAAAGCCCGGCGTGGAGCTGTGGCAGCAGGGCGATATCACCTATATCCTGAATGCCGAGGCCGGTAGCTTTGCCGAGAAATTCGTGGCCGAGCATGGTCCCTGCGCACCCTCGATGGGCTGGCGGGTGGTTGACGCGCAAAAAGCGTTCGAACATGCCCTGTCCAAAGGCGCCGAAGCCTATGAGGGCGACGACAAGACCATGGATGTGCCCGCGATCAAGGGGATCGGCGGCTCTCTGATCTACTTCATCGACCAGTACTATGACACCTCGCCCTATAACGAAGAGTTCGAGTGGCTGAAGCAGTCCAAACCACGCGGCGTCGGCTTCTACTACCTCGATCACCTGACCCACAATGTCTACAAGGGCAATATGGACAAGTGGTTCAAGTTCTACGGTGAACTGTTCAACTTCAAGGAAATCCGCTTCTTTGATATCGAGGGCAAGTTCACCGGCCTGTTGAGCCGCGCGCTGACCTCCCCCTGTGGCCGGATCCGCATTCCGATCAACGAAGATCGTGGCGAAACCGGGCAGATCGTGTCCTATCTGAAGAAATACAACGGTGAAGGTATCCAGCACATTGCTGTCGGGACCGAGGACATCTATGGGGCGACCGACGAAATCTCCGAACGCGGGATCACCTTCATGCCGGCGCCGCCCGCGAGCTATTACGAGATGAGCCATGATCGTGTCGTCGGTCATGACGAGCCTCTGGACCGGATGCAGAAACACGGCATCCTGATCGACGGCGAAGGGGTCGTTGACGGGGGCGAAACCAAGATCCTGCTACAGATCTTCTCCAAGACCGTGATCGGGCCGATCTTCTTTGAGTTCATTCAGCGCAAGGGCGACGATGGTTTTGGCGAGGG
Source organism: Phaeobacter sp. JH204B (assembly GCF_048055755.1). Lineage (NCBI taxonomy): Bacteria > Pseudomonadati > Pseudomonadota > Alphaproteobacteria > Rhodobacterales > Roseobacteraceae > Phaeobacter > Phaeobacter sp. JH204B. The sequence continues at coordinate 132,383 of NZ_JAYMXF010000002.1, read as the reverse complement.
GAACTTCAAGGCTCTGTTTGAATCGATCGAGCGCGAGCAGATCGCCAATGGAGAGCTTACAGGGGTAGAATAACTGCCCCTTACCCCACTGAACCAAAGAAGCCGGGCCTATGCAGGTCCGGCTTTGACAAGTCAGCTTCGAATGAGCGTCTTCAGTTAAGATGCAGCCCCTAGCCACTCGGAATTAGCCACTCGGAATTTTCAGCGTCAGATTTCGATTGCCTTTCTGGTATTGCAGCTGGCTGTCGCCGATAGCGACAACGCGGCCACCGTCGATCCGGTCTCCGACCTTCACCTTCTTGTAACGCCCATTGGGCATCAGGATCAGCGCCCGGCGATTTGAAGGGGTGCCATAGACACCAATCAGGTTCACGCGCCGCAGGTTGATCGCGTTGTCGATCGTGGCCTGACGGGCCACGGACGCGCTGGACGGGATCCGGGGCGTCACGGTCTGCGGCGGGCTGCTGGCAACGGCTTCGGCAATGCTCGGCTCCGCGTTGCGCTGCGGGTTGCGTTGGGCACGATCGACCAGATTGGCAAAATTGGCCGGCCGCGCGCGCGGAACCACGGAGCGCGCAATGGCCTGTGCGGTTGCAGGCAGGCTGTTCTCTTCAGCGGGCTTCAGTCCGGGCGGGCGCGGGCGGGGACGTAAGGCGCCCAGCTCGGCGCGGCTCAACCCGCCGAGCTGGGCCCGTTCGTTCTGCTCAACCAGATCCCTTGGGCGTTGCTTCGGCCGGAGTTCCGACAGGATCGCCTGTCGCGCGGCTTCCTCTGCTGCCGCTGCAACTTCGGGGTCGGGGCGGGCCGGTGTCGGCGGCGGGACTTTCTCCGGGCGACCGAGGAACACCATGACCCCATCCGGGTTCAAGCTGCCTTCCGGAGTCGCTTTGACCAAGCCGCGCTCATCCAGTTCAAACTGCTGACCGGGGGCCGTTGGCGTGCTGACCGAACCAAGTTGCAGGTCGGTCGCGTAGAGATCCGGATCCGGCAGCGCGATGGCATCTTCGGAAATATCTGTCGGGTCAATCGAGGCCACGTAAAGCGTCTCGAGGTTCTCCGCCCCCGGTGCCTCCGGCGTTTCGGGGGCGTGCTGCCAGATACCTGTGGCCGCATATTGGGCGGCGCGGGTCAGCGGTGTATCCTGTTCGGCGTCGCCCATTTCTGGGTCCGCCTCAGGTGCCAGCTCTGCCAGATCGAGGTCTTCGGTCAGCGTCTGCTCCGCCGCTTCGGGTCCCTCCTGTTCAAGCCGCAGGGCATCCAGAACCGCCGTATCGGTACTGGAAAGCCCATCCACGTCGCTCTCTGCCGGGTCGGAGGGCACGGCGGCGGCGTCATCGGAGATGTTGTCCAGCGGTAGCAGGGAACCATCGTCCGGCTGATCGGGAATGGCGCTTACCTGTGGGGCAATGTCGCCAGCCTCAGCGGTCTCGGGCGTGTCCAGAGGGACCGCGGTGCCATCAGTCACGGCGTTGCGCGTCTGCTTTTCCGCAAGTATGGCCCAGGCGGCCACGATTGCCATGAATAGGAGCAGAGCCGTCACTAGAGCAAGCCCCAGGAAACGTGGTTTGCCGCCGATTTTTTTCTTTCTGACGCCGGCCAGCAGAGCAGCCTTGCCTGCTTCATGCAGGGATTTCTTATCCTTCGGGGTGTCCGTCAGGGAAATCTCAACCATTTCATCGCGGGGCAGGACAGGCGCTGGACCCGATGGTTTTGGCGCCGGGGGGATGATGGCCTTGGCGGCTGCGGGCGGCGAAACTATGGCCGGGGCCTTGCCCAGACCACCACCAGACCCGACAGGGCTATCTGCCAGGGCGATCGTGCCAAACGCCGCATGCGGGACCACGCGACCAGCATCAGGGGATTTGCCATTCGCAGTCAGCCCTGGTGTTGTAGCAGCGACCTTGTCCGACGGTTTATCTGACGGTTGCGCCGCGTCCGTGGAAGTTCCAGCCGGGATCGACGCCACATCCGCAGCGGCGGTCGTGGCGCGCAGCGTTGGTTCGCTCCGGACTGCGCCCTCCTTGCGCCTGCGCGTGGAAAACCCGGTCGCGGCAGCGGGTTCGGCGGGGTCGCTTGGGGTGTCGGCTGTCGCTGATGGTGCGGTCTCCACCGCAGAGGTTTCGACAGTGTTGCTCGCTTCAGGCGCGGTTGCAGCCGTGTTCACAACCGCTTCGTCCGCCGTTGCGTCCTTGGCGACAGCAGCGGCATCGGTCGGCAGGGCATCCGGCTGCTCGTCGGGTCTGGCCTCGGTGCCGTCAGACGTGCTTTCCACAGGCTCAGGCTCAGGCTCAGGCTCAGGCTCAGGCTCAGGCTCAGGCGGCGCGGCGGGGCCTATGTTGACGACCGCAATTCCATCAGGCTCAGCCGGTTCTTCCCCTGATTGCAGCAACGTCTGCGAGGCACCAAAGTAGGGCTCTCCCAGAAAATCCATATCGCCCGGTACCGCCACGAAACCAACCGGCAGAAACCCGTGCATCAGAGCAAAATCTTCGGCTTCCTGCAGTGTCTCCCGGGCCACTGCGGCCACATGCGTCTGCGATCCATCCTCGCTGAGGTCAAAGGCCAGTTCATCGACCCGATACGGGGTCGCCCCGTCCAGTCCCCGTTCGGCGGCGGCACGACGATCCGCAGTGTCAGTGACGCCGGTCTGAAGGGTCAGATAACGGATCTGATCATTGGGAATGATGAGCTTGCAGGCGATCGGCCCCTGGGCGTACCGTTCGCCCAGTCGGCGCAGGTCTGCCAATGCCTCACCCAGATCCTCCACATCCAGCGCAACCGTGCCAATCTGACGCCAGCCACCAGCGGCTCGCTGCAACAGGCAAACGCCGGTGGAGGACAGAGAGAGTGCAAACCCCGGTTTCATGATGCAAACACGCCTTCAGCTCTAATGTGCCCATACCCCAGTGTGGCAAGGCGATCTTGGCGCAGACCATACGGCAGAGCGGGCGCAAGGGAAAGGAAAAGACACCATTTCCCCCTTGCAGGCGGTCAATTGCCATCCCCATGTAACACCTCAGAAAGGGAGCAGTTCTATGAAAGCGACACATATTTTGGCCTCGGCCCTGGCCGTCGTGCTGGCAGCAGGTCTGGCAAGTGCCGATGAAACCCGCATCGACCGGCAGATTGCCGTCACCGGGGACGCACGTATCGCGGTCACGCCCACGCTGGCAACAATCACGCTTGGCGTGACCGAAGAAGCTGATGAGGCCGCGCTGGCCATGTCGGCCGTCTCGACCAAGATGGTGGAGGTCGTCGATGAGTTGAGAGCGGCCGGCATCGCGGCTGAGGATATGCAGACCCAGCAGATCTCGCTCAACCCGGTCTGGTCGCAGGATCGCAGCTATGACGACGGCCGCCGCAAAATTACCGGGTTCTCGGCGTCAAATACCCTAGCCCTCAGGATCCGCGATCTGGATCGTCTGGGCGAGGTGCTTGATCAGGTGCTGAGGGTCGGCGCCAATGATTTCCGCGGGCTTAGCTTTGGTGTGGCCGATCCGGCCAAGGTGCAGGACCAGATCCGGGGGGCAGCGGTAAAGGATGCCCTGCGCAAGGCGACCCAGCTCGCCGAAGCCGCTGGGGTCGAACTGGGGCCGGTACGGTCGATCCATGACCGCGAGACCGGCGGTGGCCAGCCGATGATGGCGATGGAGATGGCCCGCAGCGCCCCTATGCCGATCGAGGCGGGCGAGCTGAGCTTTAGTCACAGCGTGTCGGTTGTCTACGATATCAAATCCACCGACGCCGACTAACCACATAGCAAAAAGGCCGGGTTACCCCGGCCTTTTTCATGTTTTGGCAGTGCCGTTGCCCTAGCTGGTGGCGGCGGTCAGCGCCTGATCCAGATCGGCGATCAGGTCTTCAGCATTTTCGATCCCGATCGAGACACGCACGACATTGGCCCCGGCGCCGGCGGCTTCCTGCTGTTCCGGCGTCAGCTGACGGTGGGTGGTGGAGGCCGAGTGGATGATCAGCGACCGGGTATCGCCAAGGTTCGCGACATGGCTGAAAATCTCGAGAGAGTTCACCAGTTTGACACAGGCGTCATAGCCGCCCTTGACCGCAAAGGTGAACAGCCCGCCGGTGCCCTTGGGATAGTGCTCCTTGGCACGGGCGTGATATGGCGACGAGGGCAGCCCCGCATAGGTCACATAATCAACCCGCGGATCCTGTTCGAGCCAGGACGCAACGGTTTTGGCGTTCTCGCAGTGGCGTTCCATCCGCAGGCTAAGGGTTTCGACCCCCATCAAGGTGTAATGCGCGGCCTGTGGGTTCATCGTCATGCCGAGGTCACGCAGACCGATGGCAATCCCGTGGAAGGTAAAGGCCAGCCCGCCAAAGGTCTCGTGGAACTTCAGCCCGTGATAGGCCGGTTCGGGCTGCGACAGCGACGGGAATTTGTCATTTGCCGACCAGTCGAATTTGCCGGAATCGACGATCACGCCGCCTGTGACGGTACCATTGCCGGTCAGGTATTTCGTGGTGGAATGCACCACCAGCGTCGCACCATGGGCAATTGGATTGCAGAGGTATGGCGTGGCAGATGTGTTGTCGATGATCAGCGGCACGCCCGCCGCATCTGCAACATCCGCAATCGAGCGGATATCGGTCACATAGCCGCCGGGGTTGGCGACCGATTCCCCAAATACGGCCCGTGTATCGTCATCAATTGCGGCCGCAACCGCATCCGGGTCGTCAAAATCGACAAATTTCGCTGACCAGCCAAAGCGTTTGATGGTCTGGCTGAACTGGGTGACGGTGCCTCCATAAAGGCGCGTCGATGCAACGACGTTACGGCCCGGGCCCATCAGCGGGAACAGCGCCATGATCTGTGCGGCGTGGCCGGAAGAGCAGCAGACCGCGCCGACGCCGCCTTCCAGGGTCGCAATGCGCTCCTGAAGTACAGCGACCGTGGGGTTGGTCAGGCGCGAATAGATAAAGCCAACTTCCTGCAGATTGAACAGGGCGGCGGCGTGATCTGCATCGCGGAACACATAGGCCGTGGTCTGGTAGATCGGTGTCTGCCGCGCACCGGTGGCCGGATCGGGCTTGGCGCCCGCGTGAATCTGCAATGTGTCGAACCCGTAGCTTGGCGCTTCAGACATGGATGTGCTCCCCTTGGATGGTCGAATACGTCTCGCGCGTAAGAACACTCCGCCACGGCGCGTAAGGCAAGGCGCAATTTGGACGCGCCTCTTGATCGGTGACGCCGGGGCCGATTGAAACAGCGCTGCCTGGCCCTTGGTCCTGATCCGGGGCTGCCAGCGGCGGCGCCGGTTATCGCATCCAGAAGCCTGCGGATTTGATCCGATTGCGCAGGGCCTGCTCCTTGCGAGGCAGGTTGTCGCGGTCAAACATCGCGCGCAGCTTGGCACCGCGCCCCTGGTAGATCATCCGTTTCATCGGCTCATATTGCTTCAGAACTTTCTTGATTTTGTTCGGACTTGCCACGGTCTCCAGCGCGTCGACAACGGCGTCGCTCTCGCGCGCATATAGCAGCGGGAAGCTGCGGTAATGGCAGCTGGTCACCCCGTCGAGATATCCCTCCGGCAGCGTGTCGCGGCCACCGCCCAGGCTGTGGATGACAAGGGGCAGGGCGATCTGGTCCAGCCAGGGGTCCAGTGACTGCCCGATCAGCGCCATGGGCAGGTCGTCGCGGATTGATGTAGCATAGTCGAGAAACCGGCGCCCAAAGACCTGCGGACAGGCACCATAGAAATAGCCGGCATTGAAGTAGAGATAGCGGCGCCAGAAATTTTCAGGCTGGCTGAGATCGAGGCTGCTGTCAAAATCCAGATCGAAACGGTCATAGAGCGCCCGCCAGATTCCTGTCATATCGGGCCCATAGAGCGTGGGCTTCGGCCAGGTGCCTTCGCGCCGCAGCGATGCCGAGGGCCGACCAAAATCAAACGGCAGCTGATCAATCGGACCGGTGATCAGCGTATCACTGTCAAAGAAGACAAAAGGCTGCCCCTCCGGAAGCGCCAGAAGCGCCTCGATCTTGTTCCCATAGGGGTAGGCCTGACCAAAGACGTCGGACTGAAATGGCAGGAGGTGCGCCCCAAGCATATCCAGCGCCTGCAAGACCGGCTGGCTGCGGATGCTCGGGTCCTTGTGCCACTTGGGTCCAGGCTGCGGAACCGCCACATAGAGCCGCCCGGCAAAATCGGGAGCATAGTGTCGCAGAGAGGCGGCAAACAGCACCGCCTCATATTGCAACCGTCCGGCCTGTCCGATGATCATGATGTTGAAATGGGGATCGGTCATGTTGTGGCGCCCGGTTTTCTGGCGATGCGGTGTTCATATACTTTCGACACGTATGCGACATCCCCTGCAATGCGGTTGCGGCCATGATCATATATTTCCACCACCGCTGCCAGTAGGTCTCTGGAGAGATTGGCATCTGCTGCCTGACCGCCTGCCTGTCGAACCAGCAGGCGCAGGTTTCGCCTGAGCGCTACTATTTCGTCAATGCGCCTGCAAGGCAGGGCTTCAGCGGCCTCCTGTCTGACCACGACGAACACTGCGCCGATCGCTACGAGAGGGCACGGGCTCTGCTGCGAAATTGACGCCGCGAAATTCTCGGGTGGGTGACGAATTTTTCGTCTTGCACCCTCCATCCAGAGACGCTATTTCGCTGCCCAAGGCCCCTATAGCTCAGCTGGTAGAGCAACTGATTTGTAATCAGTAGGTCCGCGGTTCGAGTCCGTGTGGGGGCACCATTTACCTGACATAGCTGGTATGATCGATGGATTTACGCTCTTTGCAGTCGCAATCAGTTGATGGGATGCCCTCAGGCGACCTTCGGTCATGACGTGGGTCTTTCCGGCCCTTGCACTGCGGGCTGGCCTTTTTGGTACAGGACCTATCCGATCCACCGCCACCGCGCAGGGTAATCCACCTGACTGTGTCAAGAGGCCAGCGTGACTGTATTAAGTCATCCGTCATTATTTGACTGCAATTTAACGGTAGGGACGAATCGGTTAGCAGTGATGCAGTCAGGTGAGGCTTGTTTTCACGCTTGGGCGTAACCGAAGGGACAGCGCCAAAGAAACACGGGAAGGAGGATGCGTTTGTTTTCTTTATCGCCAGACCTCGTGAACTCCGTTTCCAGTCAAAACCAGCTTGTGCGCTCGGATCTTCCGTCGCGGTTTGCCTCCATCAGCCTGGTCTCGCTGTTGTCGCTCTACTTCCTGTCGTTTCAGGCCGTCGCGGTGGTCTATGGCGCCTATGTCCTTGTCGAAGTTGTTGGGCTGCGGGTCTATCGCAGGCTGATATCTGAGGTGACCGTCCGCAACACGCTGCTGTTTGCCGGCTCCGCATTCGTCGGCGTCTGCGTCTTTAACTCCCTGTCATTGCTGTTGTTTCTGCACCCGGAACCCTTTCCGAAACTGATGGGCGCAATGCTGCTGATCATCGCGCTCAACCACTGTGTTGTTGCGCGGTCAGCTTGGCTTCATTTCGGTATCATCACGGCGGTGCCGATCATCTGCACGGTTGGCTATATGATCAGCGCGACGCTGTCCCGGTTTGCCAGTGCGGGAGAGATGGTCATAGCAGCGGTGGTCGCCCTGCTGGGGGCCGCCTACATGCTTCATGCCATGTGGGTGCAGCACCGGCTGACCGCCCGCCTGCAAGAGGCCCTGCGTGCGGCAGAAGCTGCAAGCCGCGCGAAGAGCCGTTTCCTCGCAGCGATGAGCCATGAGATCCGCACACCATTGAATGCGATCTGCGGCATGTCCGAGCTGATCGAGGAGGAAAACTCCGGCTCTGAAACGCTGAGGGAGCAGACGCAGCTTCTGCGCAAATCGTCTCAGGCGCTGACCGGCATTCTTGATGACGTATTGGATCACGCCAAGATCGAGTCAGGTCAGTTCGAGCTGAACCTCGCGACAGCGGTCCCGAGCGAAGAAATCTCCAGTGCCGTTGAAATGTATCGCGCACGGGCGGATGAGAAGGGGCTCAGGCTTCATATCAGATTGGAGCCGGGTATTCCCGACTATGCCGAATGTGATGCGCTGCGCCTGCGTCAGGTGATCGGAAACCTTGTTTCGAATGCCGTGAAATACACCGAGGTCGGCCATGTCGAGGTCGTCGCCGATATCGAAGAGTTCGAGGGGCGTGCGATGCTGCGTGTCGCGGTGTCGGATACCGGACGTGGCATGACACCCGAGCAGAGCGCCAAGCTGTTCACGGATTTCTATCGTGCCATCGACAAGGCTGCCCCAAATGTGCCGGGCACCGGTCTGGGCCTGGCGATCGCCCGCCATCTGGCACGCATCATGGGGGGCGATATCACCGTTCGGACCAGCCCCGACTGGGGCAGCTGCTTTACCTTTTTCTGTCCGATAAAAAGCCTCGACCCTGCGGAGGTTGAGACCCTTCAACAGCCGGCAACCGGTAGCGAGATCAGCGATCTCGGGGGGCTGTCGATCCTCTTGGTGGATGATACCGCCTCCAATAGAATGGTCGTTCGCGCCTTCCTCAAAAACAGCAACGTCCAGATCACAGATGCCGAAAATGGCGTCGAGGCGCTTGCCTGGCTTGAGCAGAACCCGGTTGATCTTGTGCTGTTGGACATGAAGATGCCGGTCATGGACGGTCGCGAAACACTGACCGAAATGCTGCGGCGTGGTGGACGGATCGGGGCCACCCCGGTGATCATGTTGACAGCGAATGCGGCCCCTGAGGAGCAGGAGCTGTTTTTGCAGCTGGGTGCGGCCAGTTACCTTGCCAAACCTGTCAAGAAATCGGTTCTACTGTCGGAAATTCGCAAGATAGCGATGCCGTCGTTAACTCGCACGGTCTGATCGGCTCTCACACCGACAAGAACCGTTCGTAAAAAGAAGTTCAACCCACAGGAATTAATTCAAAATTTACGATTGCCGGATAGGTTGAGTCAAATTTTCGATAAATTTGCAGAATGCACGCCCGCGGGCGGCAGGAACAGCTGGCCGGATCGCGGATGCAGTCGACAGATATTACATTTGATAATTTTGGGGAGACCGGCGCGCTCTTTACCGAGCTTTTGCGCGCGCGCTACCGTCATTTCGTCAAGCTACGGCGCTGGGATCTGCCCAATGTGCGTGGATTGGAGTTCGACCAATATGACACGCCCGAGAGTATCTACTGTGCAGTTCACGACGGGATGGCTGTTCTCGGCGGCTTTAGGCTGACCCCCACAACAGCGCAATGTATGAACACCAGCTATATGTTGCGGGATGCGCAGCTGGGCCTGCTGCCGGGACTGCCCTCCAATGTGCTGGATGACGCCGCGCCACAGGATCCGGGGATCTGGGAGGTCAGCCGGTTCTTTGTCGAAGACACTCTGGGAGCCCGTGACAGAATGCGGGTGCGGCGGCTGCTGGAACAGGGGTTTGCCCGTTTCGCCCGGGATTGGAATATTGATACGTTCTTGTGTATCACCTCGGTGACGGCGGCGCTGCTCATGCGCAGGGCCAGCCTCTCGATAAGCTCGGCAGGCCCCCGGTTCGAAGCGGGTGGAGAAGTCTGCCAAGCCTACCACCTTAGCGTCGTTGCAAAAAGCCAGCGCAGCGATGCGGCGTGAATGCGCAGGGCGTCACGCGTGGGTATTCCGTTATCTTAGCAGATCTGATGGTCACGGCGATCCAGTGAGTTGCGCCCGGTCTGTGCCATGGCAATACTCAACTCGTCGCTGAGCGCCTGCCAAAGCTGGGTCAGTCCGGATTCTCCTTTTGCAGCAATCGCAAACTGCAAAATGCGGCCCAGAAATACAAAATCAGCCCCCATGGACAAGGCTTTCAGGACGTCTTCACCCGACCGGAGGCCGCTGTCGTAGAACACCGGGAATTCCGGCCCCAGCGCGGCCCGGATCTTCGCGAGCATCTCGATCGGGGTAGGGGCTGCCTCAAGTTGCCGGGCGCCGTGGCTGGAGACTTGAATGGCATCGACGCCCGCCGCCACCAGCGCGCGGGCGTCTTCAACGTCCAGCACGCCCTTGATCACCAGCTTGCCGGGCCAGAGATCGCGCAGCCGTGCCAGCGTGTCCCAAGTGGCGCGCGCCCGGCTTTCGGTGCGGTCGAAGTCATAGCCTTCCATCAGAAAATTCGCCATCACCGGCTTGCCCTTCAGCAGCGCCGTCAGCGACCAGCGCGGGTGCAGGGCAAAATCGAGGAACTGCCGCGGGCCGATGCGGAACGGCATTTTGAAGCCATGGCGCAACTCGCGCGGGCGGCGGCCCACCTCGGGCACATCCACCGTCAGCACCAGCGTCTGGTACCCGGCTGCGCGGGCGCGCTCCGCCAGTTTGAAGGTGCCGGTGCCGTCGCCGCTGAAATAGAGCTGGAACCAGGCATAGCCCTCCGCCGCCTCCAGGATAGTCTCCAAGGGGGTCGAGGCAACGGTCGAGACCCCATGCGGTACCCGGTAGCGCGCCGCCAGCCGGGCTAGCATCAGGTCGGCGCCGGGGGCTGCGAGGTTGCACATGCCCATGGGGGCAATCCCGAAGGGCCGGTCCGCCTCGGCACCAAAAATCCGAACCGCCAGCGACCGCTGGCTGACATCGCGCAGGATACGGGGCCGCAGGGTGATGGCGTCCAGGGCAGCGCGGTTGCGCGCCGCCCCGGTTTCCTGCCCGGCGGCACCGTCGATATAGTCAAACACCATCCAGGGCAGCCGCCGCCGGGCCAGGCGGCGGGCGTCCTCGGCCGAATGGATGGCGCCTGCACCCATCAGCCGGCCACGGCCTTCATGAAGCGGTCGCGGATCACCACCGGGTCCATCGTGATCACCGGCATCTTGGCGTTGCCGCTGTCGCATTTGACCACCAGAACCGTCGCCTCGCCGCTGGCCAGCGCCTCCTCCAGCGCAGGGCCGGTGTCCTTGTCCTGCACCTCCACCACCCGGGCGCAGCCGGCGGCACGGGCCATGCCGGCCAGATCGGTGCGCTGGCTGGTATAGGTCGGCTGATCGCCGGTGGAGCCATAGGAGCCGTTGTCGATAATCATCAGGATATAGTTGCCGGGCGCGTTGTTGCCGATGGTGGGCAGGGTGCCGAGGTTGGTCAGGATCGAGCCGTCCCCGTCGATCACGATCACAGGCTTCGGCTGCGCCAGCGCCAGTCCCAAGCCGATGGAGGACGCCAGCCCCATGGTGCCCAGCATGTAGAAATTGCTGGGCTGGTCGTCGATGGCGTGCAGCTCTTGCGACGGAATGCCGATGTTGCAGACCACCAGTTCGTTGCGCAGGATCGGCGCGATCTCTTTCAGGATTTCGGAACGGATCATTGGTCGCCATAGCCTCCCCAGAAGTTGGCGTCGGTCAGGATGGCAACGGGTTTGTTGCACATGAAGGTGTATTTCAGGATGTTGTCCAGCTCCTCGACGTCTTTCTGACAGTGAAAGTGGTAGGTGGGGATGTTGAGCTGGGCCAGCAGCGCCTTGGTATGCACCGCCATCTCCACCTGGCAGGCCACCGGCTCGCGCAGCTCGCCGCGGTAGGAGATCAGCATCGGCAGCGGCATCCGGTAGTACTGGATCAGCGTCGCCAGCGTGTTGATGGTGACCCCGATGGCAGTGTTCTGCATGATGATGGCCGGGCGCTTGCCGCCCATCCAGGCGCCGGCGCACAGCCCCATGCCCTCATCCTCCTTGTTGGAGGGGATATGGAAGATGTCGTCGCGCTGGTCGATCTCCTCGATCACACCGGCCAGCTGCTTGCAGGGCACGGTGGTGACGAAGGAGACGCCGTTGGCCGCCAGATCGTCAGCGATCCTCTTGTCTATGGTCATGGTAGGTTGCCTTTGCTTCGGGTGTCTTGTTTCTCGGGGTCAGGTGGTGCGGCAGACATGCACGGCGCAGGGCGCGTGGCGGACCACGCGGGCAGCAGTCGAGCCGAGGAAAAAGTCGCTGAGACCCGGTTTGTGCGAGCCGACGACGATGCAGTCCATGCCATGCTGCTGCGCGTATTCGACAATGGCGCGGTAGGACCGGCCCTTGACGATTTCTGTCGATACATCGCCATGACCTGCGGTTTTCTTTGTCAGCTGCAGACGGGCGTTGGCCAGGCCTTCGCGCAGGGCGTCCTCGTCGAGGTAGGTGCTGACGGATCCCTGTGGTGCCTCATAGACATGCAGCGCCGTGATCTGCCCGCCGGGGTTGCACAGGGTGGCGGCGGCCTTCAGCGTTGTCCCCGACACCCCGTGATCCAGAGCCATGGGAACCAGGATTTTGTCATACATCGTTGCTCTCCGTTTGTTAGGGGCGCGGGCTCAGGCCCAGGGGTCGAGGATGATCTTGGGCGCCGCCACCGCGCCGCTGCGCAGATCGCGAAAGGCAGCGGCGCCCTCTGACAGCGGACGCAGCTCAGACCAGCCCAGCGGCCCGAGACGGCCGTCAAAGATCGCCTGCGCGGTGTCGCGGAAATCCTGCGCGGTATAGGTGTAGGTGCCGATGAAGGTGATTTCCTGCAGCGTCATGCGGCGGATATCCAAGCCGCCGGTGTCCTCGCCCAAGCCAACATGAGCAATCACCCCGCCGGGCGCGGCAGTGGCAGAGGCGGCAGTGCGGGTGGCGGCATAGCCCACCGCGTCCACCACCAGCGGCACCATGCCCTGAAACTCCGCCACCGCCTGCTGGCCGCAGCGATCTGTCAGAAAGGCACGGCGCGCGGCGTTGGATTCCTGGATCGTGACGTCCTCCACCCCCATCGCGCGCAGCGCCAGCGCCGCCGCCAGCCCGATGGCACCGCCGCCGATCACCAGCGCGCGGCGTTCGGTGTCCGGGTGCAGCGCCTCCAGCGCCAGCCGGGCGGCGTGCCAGCTGACCGCCAGCGGTTCTGCCAGCGCAGCCTTTGCCAGCGGGACCGCGTCCGGCACGGTCACCAGATTGCGTTCCGGCATCGCCACGAACTGGGCAAAGGCGCCCTCGCGCGGCGGCATGGAGATGATCTGGCGGCTGGCGCAGAGGTTTTCGCGCCCCGATGCGCAGGCCGCGCAGCTGCCGCAGGTGACCAGCGGGTTGATGGTGACGCGGCGGCCTGCCTGCGGCCCGTCCTCGACCACCCCCGCGGCTTCGTGCCCGAGGATCAGCGGTGCGGGCCGGCGGTCGTCATGGCCCAGATAGGCGTGCATGTCCGACCCGCAGATGCCGGAGGCATGGATGCGGATCAGATGCTCGCCCGGCTGGCCCGCGGCCATCGGCACATCGCGGACGGCAAGCGTCTCAACCCCTTCATAAACCAAGGCTTTCATTTCGCGGTGAACCCCCCGTCAACCATCAGGATTTGCCCGGTGACATAGGCCGAGGCCTCCGAACACAGGAACAAGAGCGGCCCGTCGAGATCCTCCAGCCGCCCGTTGCGGCCGATGCAGGTCTGGGCGGCGTTGCGGGCGGCGCGCGCGTCATCCTCGAATACTGATTGGGTCAGCTCGGTCGGGAAGAACCCCGGCCCGATCGCGTTGGCGGTGATGCCGTGGGGCGACCAGGCTTCCGCCATGGCGCGGGTCAGCTGGCCGATCCCGCCCTTGCTGGCGCCATAGGCGATGCCGCCGGGAAAGGCGCGGGAGGTCTGGAGCGAGGAGAAATTGACGATCCGCCCCCAGCCCCTGTCCTTCATCGCAGGCACAAACGTTTGGCTAAGGAAGAAGGGCGCCGAGAGGTTCAGCGCCAGGGTGCGGTCCCAGCCTTCCGTGGTCACCTCATCCGCAGGCTGCCGCGTGTTGACGCCGGCCGCGTGGATCAGGATGTCCGGCGCGCCAAAAGGGTCGGTGACGGTGTCCCGCAGTGCCTCCAGCGCGCTGCGGTCCGCCACATCCGCGACCGCATAAGCCGCGCTTGGTCCGATTTCTGCACAAAGGCTTGCCAGCGCCTCCGCCCGGCGCGCCACCGCGACCACCTGCGCCCCGGCGGCGGCCAGCGCGATGGCCGCGCGCCGCCCCAGCCCGGAGCTGGCGCCGGTGATGCAGGCGGTCCGGCCCGTCAGATCGAACAGGGCGCGCGGGTCAGCCATTGGCGGTCAGGTCAAAGGTTTCGTCGGGGAAATACTTGGCCAGCCGCACATCAGCAGCGCGGGCGTGGCCTTCCATCCCTTCCAGCCGGGCAATGCGCGCTGTGGCCTCCGCCACCGGTTTCGAGCCTTCGCGGGTGGCGCGCTGCCAGGTGACGATCTTCATGTATTTGTGAACGCTGAGGCCGCCGGTATAGCTGGCCGCGCGCGAGGTCGGCAGCACGTGGTTGGTGCCCGCCGCCTTGTCCCCGTAAGAGACCGTGGTCTCCTCGCCCAGAAACAGCGAGCCGTAGCAGGTCAGCTGCTCCAGCCACCAGTTCAGATCCTCTGCCTGCACGGTCAGATGCTCGGGCGCGTATTCGTCGGAGCAGGCCGCCATATCCTCGCGGTCTTTGCACAGGATCACCTCGGCATAGTCGCGCCAGGCAGCGGCGGCGTTCTCGCGGTTCACCTCCGGCAGGTCGTCGATCAGCCCCGGCACCAGCCGCATGACGTCCTCGGCCAGGGCGCGATCGTCGGTCACCAGCCAGACCGGCGAGTTATAGCCATGCTCGGCCTGGCTCACCAGATCGGTGGCGACGATATGGGCGTCGGCGGTGCTGTCGGCCAGGATCAGGCTGTCGGTCGGGCCAGCAATCATGTCGATGCCGACGCGGCCGAACAGGATGCGCTTGGCCTCCGCCACGAACTGGTTGCCGGGGCCGACCAGGATATTGGCCTTGGGCAGGCCGAACAGGCCAAAGGTCATCGCCGCAACCCCCTGCACGCCGCCCATCGCCATGATCTTGTCGGCGCCGCAGATATGGGCGGCATAGACGATGGCGGGGGCCACGCCCACGCCGGGGCGCGGCGGCGAGCAGGCGGTGATGTGCTTGCAGCCCGCCACCTTGGCGGTGGTCACCGTCATGATGGCGCTGGCGATATGGCTGTAGCGCCCGCCCGGCACATAGCAGCCCGCCGCATCCACCGGGATCACCTTTTGCCCGGTGATGAAGCCGGGGCAGATTTCGGTCTCCACGTTCTGCATCGTGCTTTTCTGCAGCTCGGCAAAGCGGCGCACGTTGTCGTGGGAAAACCGGATGTCGGCCTTGAGCTTCTCCGGTACCTGCGCGCAGGCGGCTTCGATCTCCTCTGTCGTCAGCAGGACGTTACCCTCGTATTTGTCGAACTTCGCGGCATACTCCAGCGCCTTGGCATCGCCGCCGGCCTCAATGTCGTCCAGGATGCCTTGCACGATCTTATGGGTCTCGGACGCGTCCGACTTGGGGGTCAGGGCCGCCTTTTTCAGGTATTCACGGGTCATGTCAGAGGGTCCTACTTGTAAATATCAGGAAGCAGCGTGGTCGAAATCGCGGGGATATAGGCGATCAGCAGCACCACGATCAGCATGGTCAGCACAAAGGGGATGGCGCGGGCGGCGATCTTGAGGATGGACTCGCCGGTGATGCCGGAGACGACAAAGAGGTTCAGGCCCAGGGGCGGGGTGATAAAGCCGACCCCCAGCGCGGTGATCATCATGATGCAGAACTGGATTTCGTTCATGCCGATGTTGTCGGCGAGCGGCTTCAGGATCGGCGCCAGGATCACGATGTTGGGGGTTGTCTCCATCACGCAGCCGGCCGCAATCAGGATGCAGATCATCAGCAGGATCAGCACAGAGGGGTCATCGGTCAGCCCGGTCACAGCCGTCACAAACCCCTGCGGCACACCCATGATCGCCAGCGCCTCTGCCAGCGGCGCGGAGAAGGCGATGATCGGCAGGATCACCCCGTTCACCTTGGCTGAGCTGACCAGCATCGCGGGGAAATCCGCCAGTTTCAGGGTGCCGAGGACAAAGCCCATCAGGATGGTGACGACCACTGCCGTGGCGCCGGCCTCTGTCGGGGTCAGGCGGCCTGAGAAGATGCCATAGAAGATGATCCCCGGCACGATGAAGGCATACCAGCCGGATTTCAGCGACTGGCCCAGATTGCCCAGCCATTCACCGAACCCCATGTTGCCGCCGGTCTCATAAGTGTAAAGCCGGTTCATGATGATATTGGTGACCAGGATCGACACCAGAATGGCAATTCCCGGGATCAGCGCCGCCAGGAACAGGGTGGAGGCGGAAATGCCCAGCACCAGGCCGATGATGATATAGGCGATGGAGGGCGGGATCAGGATGCCGGTGCAGGCACCCGCCGCGACCAGCGCGCAGGCATAGGGGCGGGGGTAGCCGCTTTCGACCAGCCGGTTGATGGTCATCCGCCCGACGGCGGCAGCACCGGCCGCATCGGAGCCGGAGATCGCCGCGAACATGCCGCAGACCAGCACCGTGGCCGAGCCGAAGCCGCCCCGCGTCCAGCAGGTCAGCGCCTCTGCCACATCCAGAAATTTCTTGCTGAGGCCGGTGCGCACCAGCACGTCGCCGGTCAGGATGAACAAAGGCACCGCGGTCAGCGCAAAGGCATCAATGCCGGTGAACAGGCTTTCACCGATGGCGCTCAGCGGCAAATCTCCCGACATCACCAGCATGGTGATGGCAGCAGCACCAATGGCGGCCCAGACAGGTACCGCCAGCGCAATCAGCGCCACGAACATGATCACCGGCAGGTAGAAATCCCATCCCAGTTCGACCGTTTGATTGAGTGAATTCCACAGCATCGCTTAACGCCCCTCAATCAAACAGCTTGTCGCCTTCGAAGACGGGGGTGCCGTCGCGAAGACTGCGCCAGTCGCGCAGGAAGGATTGCAAGAGCCGCCAGACCATCAGCGCAAAGCCCACAGGCACCGCCATCAGGAACCAGACCATCGAAATCCGCAGCCCGTGGCTGACCGATCCGAACTTGGCGGAGACCAGAACCGTCTCGAATGACCAGTAGAGCGCCACCAGCGCCACGATGAGCATCACCAGATCGCCAAAGATATAGAGCAGCGCCTTGGGCCGTGGGCCGAGGTAGTGCATCAGCACATCAATGCGGATATGCGCACGTTCTTTGACCGCGGCGGCGGCACCGATCCAGGCCAGATAGATGAAGGAATAGCGGACGATCTCCTCGCCCCAGATCGAGGAGAAGGCAAACAGCTCGCGCCGGATCACCTCGATTGCCATGGTGATGACCAGCATCACGTAGAACACCAGAAGCAGCCAGCGCTCCGCGTTCTTGTCGATCGTTCGCAGGATCTGCATTGCCGTTCCCGTGGTTCAGGCGCACCCCCGCAACCAGCCCGGGAGACTGTTGCGGCGGCGGCTGTTGGAATAAGGACGGGCGGCGGCCGGTGTCCGGCGCGCGCCCCTGCAGCGGTCAGGCGTCGTGGACGAAGTATTTGCCCTGGGTGCCTGCGGCCTCCTCCAGCTTGGCGAAATTGTCCATCGACCCGGCCAGCTCTGTCTTGAAGGAATCCCATTCGCTGCGCTGGTAGCCGCCGGCCTCCTTCCACTCCGCCAGCTGGTCATCGCTGAGCGAATGAAACTCGACGCCTGCCTTGGTCAGTTCCGCCATTGCATAGGCGCGGGCGGAGGGCACCTTGGACAGGTTCTGATGCGCGGTCATCTCCGACCCCCAGATCACGCCCTGCTGCACATCGGCGGGCAATGAGTTGAACCATTCCAGATTGCAGGAATAGACTTGGCTGTCCGGCACCGCCTGGGTAAAGGTCACATGGCTGAGGATGTCCTTGAAGCCAAAGACATAGAGCGCCCCGACCGAAGGGTCGAGCGCATCCGCCACCCCCTGCTTGATCGCCGAGGGTGTTTCGCCCCAGGCCACCGGCGTCGGGTTGGCGCCGACCATCCGGTAATACTGCTGCAGCATTTTCGAGCCCGGCACCCGGAATTTCACCCCGGCCATGTCACCGGGTGACATCACCGCGTTGCCACCCTTGCGCACCGCCACCACACGGGGGTCGATGTTCACATAGAACAGCGCCTTGAACCCTGCGGCCTCCACTTTCGGATGCACCTCCGAGTTCCAGAAATCTGAGGTCACCAGATTGGTGAACCGCTGGTTGGAACCGCAGAGATAGGGCATGTTGATCAGGTCTACGGTAGAGGCAAAGGGCGCGAAATTTGACAGCGAATGCTGCGCCGCCTGGATGGTGCCGCCCTGTACCTTCTGCACCAAAGCGCCGCCCGCGCCGAGCTGCCCGCCGGGGGCTAGCTTCACGTAGACCTTGCCGTTGGTGGCGTTCTGGATGTTTTCCTTCAGATCCAGCTGCATGATCGGATAGCTGCGCGACGCGCCCAGCACATAGGCGGTTGCCACGGTCATGATATGCTCGGCCGCACCCTCACGTTCCTTTTCCTCCTTGGCGGTTTGCGCAACCGCCTCAGTGGACCAGAGCACACCGCCAGCCCCTGCGACCATCGCCGCAGTAAAAGAGCCGGTCGAGGCCAGTTTCAGAAAATTGCGGCGCTCCGCAGATTTGAGGCCATCCTTGCCATTGGTCATTGTCTTCCTCCCTTGGAAATCCGTCAGCTGCCGTTTTGATTTTTCTGGTCAGCCTCTCGTTTGAGAATTGCCGCCACAAACAGAATGGAAGCTGCAAACAGGACCACCATTTCGCCGACATCGCCCAGGAAGCCGCCGCCGCCAAACGCGCCGAGGGCAACATTGGCAAAGAACACGACAAATACGCAAACAGACGCCATCAGAAACATCGCAAGATCCCGGTTTGTATCTCAACATCATTTGTAAGCGCTTACATAAATAATGCAAGCGCTTACATTGGTAGCTGGCAGCTGCCCCGATTTATGCTAACATACGCCAAAGACATGGCAGGTAAGACATGGGAAAAATCCCCTCAGCTCCAACACTTAACGATGTTGCCAAGGCGGCGGGCGTTTCCACCGCGACGGTGTCGCGCTGCCTGAATTCACCTGACCGGGTGATCAAGGCAACCCGCGACCGGGTGATGGAAGCGGTCGAATCGCTGGGGTACACGCCAAATTTCGCCGCGCGGGTGATGGCTGCCAAACGCAGCTTCACCATCGGGGCGATCATTCCCACCATGGACAACGCGATCTTTGCCCGCGGCCTGCAGGCCTTTCAGGACCAGCTGCGCGAGGATGGCTATACGCTTCTCGTCTCCAGCTCCGCCTACAGCCCAGACGTGGAGGAGGAGCAGATCCGGGCTTTGGTTGCGCGCGGGGCCGACGGTCTGCTGCTGATTGGCCATGAACGGGACGAGAAGATCTACCAGTATCTTGCGAAACATCAGGTGCCGGTTCTGGTGGCCTGGTCATATGCGCCCGACCTGCCTCAGATCTCCGTCGGCTTCAGCAATACCGGTGCCATGTATGAGCTGGCGCAGGCGGTGCTAACGGCGGGCCACCGTCGCATCGCCATGATCTCGGGTATCCGGCAAGGCAATGACCGGGCACAGAACCGCGTCAGCGGGGTCCGCGATGCCCTCCAGGCGCAGGGCTGCGATCCGCAGGCGCTGACATTGATCGAAACCCCCTATGAAATTGAAAAAGGCGCCAGGGCATTTGCTGAGTTGATGGCCTGTGATCCTCGTCCGACCGTGGTCATGTGTGGCAATGACGTCCTTGCAGCCGGTGCGCTGGGCGAGGCGCATCGCCTTGGCATCGCGGTGCCGCAGGATGTCTCGATAACCGGCTTTGATGATATTGAACTGGCGGAGATCGTCAGCCCACCGCTGACGACGGTGCATGTTCCGCACCGTGAAATGGGGCGCAAGGCGGCTCAACAGCTGATCGCCATGGTTGAAGGCCGCTCCGACGGTCAGTCGATCTGCATCAACACAGCTGTTGTCAGACGGAACTCCTTGGCGCCGCCGCCTGCCGGATAGGGCTGCCGTCGAATCTGTGATACCGCGCGGTTTGGAAACAGATCTGCGGCGTCGACCATCGGGGCAGGGGTCGGCGACCACCGGTCCTAGCCACGGCGCAAAAAAATCTGTTGCCATCGGCCGGTCTCTCATGGTCCAACTGCTGCACGACCCTGGCAATAAAGGCATTGCGCGCTGCTGTCCGGGTGAGCGGAGCCTTCTTCTGCTCAAAAACAGGCCGCCCCGCTGGCCTGTCGCGTGCAACTGGCTCCCTTCATGTGACCAAAGGCGGCGCGCCGCCATAGCCAAGGACAGAGCCATGCTGCACAACGATCAACTGGACCAATGGGACCGCGACAGTTTTTTCCACCCTTCCACGCATCTTGCCGAATTTGCCCGCGGAAACCTGCCGCAGCGGGTGGTGACCGGCGGCAGTGGCTGCCATATCGAGGATCGCGATGGCAATCGGATGCTGGACGCCTTTGCGGGGCTTTACTGCGTCAACGTCGGTTATGGGCGCCCTGAGATTGCCGAGGCCATCGCCACCCAGGCCCGCGATCTGGCCTATTACCACTCCTATGTCGGCCATGGCACCGAGGCCTCGATCACCCTCGCCAAGATGATCATGGACCGGGCGCCCGATCACATGTCGAAAGTCTATTTCGGCCTTTCCGGGTCCGACGCGAATGAAACCAACATCAAGCTGATCTGGTATTACAACAACATCCTCGGCCGCCCGGAAAAGAAAAAGATCGTCTCCCGCTGGCGGGGCTATCACGGATCCGGGCTGATGACGGGGTCGCTGACCGGGTTGGAGCTGTTTCACAACAAATTCGATCTGCCGCTGGCGCAGGTGGTGCATACCGAGGCGCCATATTACTTCCGCCGTGCGGATCGCAGCCAGAGCGAGGCCGATTTTGTCGCCCATTGCGTAGCTGAGCTTGAGGCGCTGATCGAGCGTGAGGGGGCCGACACCATCGCGGCCTTTATCGGTGAGCCGGTGCTGGGCACCGGGGGCATCGTGCCGCCGCCTGCCGGGTACTGGCCCGCCATTCAGGCGGTGCTGGAGCGCCACGATATCCTGTTGGTCGCGGATGAGGTGGTGACCGGTTTTGGCCGGTTGGGCACGATGTTCGGCTCTGATCACTACGGCATGCGACCCGATCTTATCACCATCGCCAAGGGGTTGACCTCAGCCTATGCGCCGCTGTCGGGCTCTATCGTGTCAGACAAGATGTGGCAGGTTCTGGAGCGCGGCACAGATGAGAACGGCCCGATTGGTCATGGCTGGACCTATTCGGCGCATCCCATCGGCGCCGCCGCTGGCGTGGCCAACCTCAATCTGATCGACCAGCTCGGACTTGTCGAAAACGCCGGTGCCATCGGCGCCTACCTCAATGATGAGATACGCAAGGCGCTGGGAGACCATCCCAATGTGGGCGACGTGCGCGGCGAGGGGATGCTCTGCGCGGTGGAATTCGTGGCCGAGCGCGATGATCGCCGTTTCTTTGACGCCAGTGACAAGATCGGACCGCAGATCGCGGCCAAACTGTTAGAGCAGGACAGCGTGATTGCGCGGGCGATGCCGCAGGGGGATATCCTCGGCTTTGCGCCGCCGTTCTGCCTGACCCGGCAGGAGGCAGATCAGGTGGTCGCGGCAACGCACCGGGCCGTCACTGCGGTTCTGGGCTGAGGGCAGGAAGGGAGATACAAAATGGTCAAGCCAAATACCCCGTTTGAGCAATCCGAATACCAGCAGCGGCTGGCCAAGACCCGGGCCGCCATGGCTGCCGCCGGTCTGGATGCGCTCTTTGTCACCGATCCCTCCAATCAGGCCTGGCTCACCGGCTATGACGGCTGGTCCTTCTATGTCCATCAGGGGGTGATCGTCACCCATGACGATGACCCGATCTGGTGGGGGCGGCATATGGACATGATGGGGGCCCGCCGCACCTGCTGGATGGCTCAGGACAGGCTTCTCGGCTACGGCGATCACTATGTTCAATCAATCGACCGCCATCCGATGCAGGATCTGGCCGAGCGGCTGCGCGCGCAGGGGCTTGCGGGCGCCCGCATCGGTGTCGAGATGGAGAATTACTACTATTCAGCCAAGGCACATGCGGTACTGGCGGCAGAGCTGCCTCATGCCGACCTTCAGGACGCAACCGGAGTGGTCAACTGGCAACGGCTGATCAAAACCGAGGCTGAGCTGACCTTCATGCGCAAGGCGGCGCGGATCACCGATCGGGTGATCCAGACCGCCATCGACCGCGCCGAACCCGGGGTGCGCAAAAATGATCTGGTCGCGGATATTATTCATGCGGGCATCACCGGCGTGGGCGAGGACTGGGGGGATTATCCCGCCATCGTGCCGCTGACCCCTTCGGGGCTGGATGCCACCGCAGCGCATCTGACCTGGGACGGCACCCCGATGCGCGCGGGCGAGGCGACGTTCTTTGAACTCTCCGGCTGCTATCGCCGCTATCATGCGCCACTGTCGCGCACGGTCTTCCTCGGCACTCCTCCGGCGGAGATGCTGCGAACCGAGGCTGCCCAGATCGAAGGCATCGCCGCCGGTATCGAGGCGGCGCGCGCAGGCAATCGCACCTGCGACATCGCCGACGCCTTTATGGCGGTGATGGCCAGACACGGCATCGAACGCTCTGGCCGCATGGGCTACCCGGTTGGCCTGTCCTACCCGCCGGACTGGGGCGAACGAACGGCGTCGATCCGCAGCGAAGACACCACCGTGCTGCAACCGGGTATGGTGTTCCACTTTATGCCGGCGCTTTGGATGGACAGCTGGGGGCTTGAGACCACCGAAACCCTGCTGATCCGCGACACCGGCGCCGCCGAACCGCTCTGCACAGTGGAGCGGAAACTGTTCATAAAAGGATGAGCCGGTGATTGATGAGACCACCCGGATCCTGTCGGATCTCATTGCCTTTCCAACGGTCTCGGCTGACAGCAATCTGGAGATGATTGCCTATCTTGCCAACCGGCTTGAGGACTGCGGCGCCAGTGTTGATGTGCTGTTTGATGCCAGCGGTCAGAAGGCAAATCTCTTTGCCACGCTTGGCCCGGACGCCGATGGCGGGATCGTGCTGTCAGGCCATAGCGATGTGGTGCCAGTGACCGATCAGGACTGGAGCAGTGACCCCTTCACGATGGTGGAGCGCGACGGGCGGCTCTACGGACGCGGCACCTGCGACATGAAAGGTTTCATCGCGGCGACCCTCGCCATGGCGCCGCAGTTCGCCGGGCAGATCGGCAAGCGTCCCCTGCATTTCGCCTTTACCTACGACGAGGAGGTGGGCTGCGTCGGTGCCGGTCATCTGGTTCAGACGCTGCGCGACCGCGAGATCAGCCCGCGACTGGCCATGATCGGTGAACCGACAAGTATGCGCATCATTGAGGGCCATAAGGGCTGCCACGAATACACCACACGTTTTCAGGGGCTTGAGGGTCACGGGTCGGATCCGTCACGAGGGGTCAATGCGGTGGAATACGCGGTGCGCTATGTCAGCCGCCTGCTCGATCTGCGCCTGGATTTGCAGCAGCGTACCCCGCCGGACAGTCGATTTGATCCGCCCTGGACCACGCTGAACATCGGTGCGCTCAACGGTGGCAGCGCGCATAATGTCATCGCATCAAAGGCGCAGGTCGATTGGGAGATGCGTCCGGTCCAGCAGGCCGACGCCGACCATGTAAAGGACACGATGGCACGCTATTGCCACGATGTTCTGCTGCCTGCCATGCGCGCGGTCTACCCCGAGGCCAGCATCGACACCGAGGTGGTGGGAGAGGTGGCAGGGCTGGTCCCCACCACGCGGAATGAGGCCCGCGACATCATGGCGGAGCTGCTGGGCAGCAAGAGCGCGGATCTGGTGCCCTTCGGCACCGAGGCGGGCTTGTTTCAGGCGCTGGGTATGGATGTGGTCGTCTGCGGGCCAGGGTCCATCGCGCAGGCGCATAAGGCGGATGAATACCTCGCCATTGACCAGCTCGGGCAATGCCTCAGCGTGCTGGACCAGCTGGCAGCGCGGCTGGCGGACTGACGCCAGCCCGCGATCGAAGCACCGGCATCATGGCGGGGGTGCCAACGCCGATTGCAGCGCGCGGTATGATGCTTTGGGGGTGCGGGTCAGCGTGTCGAAATCCACATGTATCAGCCCGAACCGTTTCTCATACCCCAGCGCCCATTCGTAATTGTCCAGAAGCGACCACAGGAAATAGCCCTGCACCGGCACGCCATCCGCAATGGCACGGCGCACCGCGTCCAGATGGTCATCGACAAAGGCGATCCGGGCGTCGTCCGGCACGGTGCCATCTGTCACCATATCCGCGTTGGCCATGCCGTTTTCGGTCACGATCAGCGGCAGATCTCCCGTATAGTCGCGGGCCGTCCGGGTCAGAAAATCATAAAGCCCCTGCGGATAGATCTCCCATCCCATCTGGGTCTTGGTCAGCGGGCCATCGACCTCGGCGTAATGGGGCCAGGCGCCGCTGCCCGGCGCAATCAGCTTGCGGGTATAGTAGTTGAGGCCGCACCAGTCGACGGGGGCTGAGATGGTGGCAAAATCATCCTGCCAGCCGTGCGGCAGATGCGGTTCCAGCCCTTCCAGCGCCAGATCCGGGTAGCGCACGTGAAAGGCACCGCCAAGGAAAAAGCCATTGTAGATCGCATCATAGCGCGCAGCGGCCTGCCGGGCGACCTCGCTGTTGTCGGCGGGGGCTGCCCATTCCAGATTGAACACGGCGCCAAGGTTCTCCATGCCTAGGCCGCGCATCGTTTCGATGGCGGTGCCATGGGCTACCATCACATGGTGCATCGCCCGCGCCGTTGCCCGGATATCACGCAGGCCGGGCGCATGATGGCCAAGGAAATGCGACAGCCAGCCTACGCACCATGGTTCATTGATCGGCGCCGCGGAATACATCCGGTCGCCAATGCGGCCCATGATGACCGCGGTAAAGTCGCCAAACCAATTGGCGATATCGGCGTTGCGCCAGCCTCCCATATCGGCCAGCGCCTGTGGCAATTCCCAGTGGTAGAGCGTCACGCAGGGTTTCAGCCCCCGCTCCAGCATCGCATCCGTCAGCCGGTCGTAGAAATCCAGCCCGTCGGGGTTGGGTGTGCCACGCCCCTCGGGCAGAACCCGCGCCCAGCTGGTGGAGAACCGGTAGCAGTCAAACCCGGCAGCCGCCGCCAGATCCAGATCCTCAGCGTAGCGGTGGTAATGATCGCAGGCGCGCTGGCCGTGCTCGGCTCGCACTACATTGCCGGGGGTGGCGGCGAAACTGTCCCAATGGGTCGCCCCGGCGCCGCCAAACCCGTGTCCTTCGATCTGATAGGCCGAGGTTGCCGCGCCAAAGAGAAAACCCTCGGGGAAGTCCTGGCGGCTGTTGCGTAACATGGCGGCTCTCCTGATTGGATGGTGCGGGCAGCGGTGAGCCTAGCGCGACGGCGCAGGCCCGGTGGAGCGGCCAACCGTCAGCTGCGCTTCCAGCAGGCGTGTCAAAGGGGCGTCACCCGGATCGCGGATCTGCGCCAGCAGCAGGTCGGCCAGCTGTCGGCCGGCCTCCTGCACAGAAGAAAGCGTCGCGGTGAATTGCGGCAGCTCATCGCCATTGCGCAGATAGGAGAGATCATCGTCATGGGTGATCACCGAAATATCGCGCCCCATCTGGCGCCCCGAATCCTCGATTGCGCGGCGCACACCCATCGCCGGGATGATCGACGACACCAGATAGGCGGTGGGCGGATCGGCCATGGCCTGAGTGTGTACGACGGTGCGGTGACCGTAGCTCTCGGTCATTTCCTCGGCAAACATCAGCGCGGGATCCAGGGGGATGCCCGCTGCGGTCAGCGCGCATTCGTAGCCTGCGCGACGGCGCCATGCGAAATCCATGCTCTCCAGACCATTGACCAGACAGATCCGCCGATGCCCGAGATCGAGCAGGAATTGCGTCGCCCGTTCAAAGGCGCTTTTGTTGTTCACATCCAGCCAGCTGTACGGCCCCTCCAGATCGGAGGCCCGGCCATGCACCGCAAAAGGCAGGCCAATATCGCGCAACAGTGCAATCCGCGGGTCCGACATGCGCGGCGCATGCAGCACGATGCCATCGACGTTCCGCTTCGCCGCCATCTCGCGATAGGCCTTTTCCTGTTTGCTGTCCTCGACCAGCGACAGCACCATGTCATAGCCGGCCTTGGCGTAGCTCTCGCCCGCTCCGGCGATGAAATCGCCAAAGATCGGGTTCACCATCTCATGCTGCGATGACAGCGGAATCACATGGCCGATGGCCATTGCCCGCCCGGTTGCCAGCGCCTTGGCGCGGGTGTTGGGGCGGTAGTTGTGCTGCTCCGCCGCCGCCGCAACCCGCCTGCGGGTGGCTTCGCTTACTTCGGGAAACCCATTCAACGCACGGCTGACCGTTGTCTGTGACAGGTTCAGATGGGCGGCCAGTTCCTTCAGATTCATACGGAAAGTCTCCAAAGCGCTTTGATATTTCGGGCGCATATCGCAACGCAGTGCTCATGCTCAGGTAGTTATGGCAGGGGTGAGGTGAGGCTGGCAAGGGTCGTTTAAATTAAGAGATAAGAGGTGTTTCTTGGTAATTTGTTGACAGCGCCGCGCGAATCTAGAAGTGTAGCGAAATCCAAAGCGCTTTGGATAACCGGATCAAACAGGATCTGGCAGGGCGTTGTGATTATCGGGAGGAAATATCATGAAACGCAGGCTTACTGCCGCTGCGGGCGTGTTGGCATTGACAGCCGGACTTGCGCAGGCCGACGGGGCGCTGACCTTTCCGGTCGGTGAGGGAGAGTTCAACTGGGACAGCTTCGAGGCGCTAAAGGCGACCGATCTTGCCGGTGAACAGGTCACCGTCTTCGGACCCTGGCTTGGCCCCGATCAGGCACTGGTCGAGAAAGTGCTGGCCTATTTTGCCGAGGCTACCGGCGCCGA
Source organism: Phaeobacter sp. JH204B (assembly GCF_048055755.1). NCBI lineage: Bacteria > Pseudomonadati > Pseudomonadota > Alphaproteobacteria > Rhodobacterales > Roseobacteraceae > Phaeobacter > Phaeobacter sp. JH204B. The sequence continues at coordinate 105,654 of NZ_JAYMXF010000002.1, read as the reverse complement.
TGTGCGTTACACCGGCTCCGACAGTTTCGAACAGCAGATCGTCGTGGACGCCGAGGCCGGCTCCGCGCCCAACATCGCCGTCTTCCCACAGCCGGGACTGGTGGCGGACATGGCGCGACGCGGCTTTATCTCGCCTCTGGGCAGCGACACCGCCGACTGGGTGCGTGAAAACTACGCCGCTGGCGACTCCTGGGTCGATCTCAGCACCTTCAAGGGGCCGGATGGCAACGAGGATCTCTTTGGCCTGTTCTACAAGGTCGATGTCAAATCCCTTGTCTGGTACGTGCCTGAGACCTTTGAGGATTTCGGCTACGACGTGCCGCAGTCGATGGAAGAGCTGAAGGCGCTGACCGATCAGATGGTCGAGGATGGCAATACGCCCTGGTGCATTGGTCTGGGGTCCGGTGGCGCCACGGGCTGGCCTGCGACTGACTGGGTCGAGGATATGATGCTGCGCACCCAGGACCCGTCCGTCTATGACCAGTGGGTCAGCAACGAAATCCCCTTCACCGATCCCCGCGTCATCGGTGCGATTGAGGAATTTGGGCATTTCGCCCGCAATGACGCCTATGTCTCGGGCGGGGCAGGGGCGGTGGCCTCCACTGATTTCCGCGACAGCCCCAAGGGCCTTTTCGCCAGCCCGCCGCAATGTCTGATGCACCGTCAGGCGTCCTTCATCCCGGCCTTCTTCCCCGAAGGCACCGAGGTGGGGCTGGATGCGGATTTCTTCTACTTCCCGGCCTATGAGGAAAAGGATCTGGGCAGCCCGGTTCTGGGGGCAGGCACCCTGTGGTCGATCACCAACGACAGCAAGGGCGCGCGCGCCTTGATGGAATTCCTGAAATCCCCCATCGGACATGAGGTCTGGATGGCGCAACAGGGCTTCCTGACCCCGCACAAGGGCGTCAACACCGACCTTTATGCCACTGATACGCTGAAAAAGATGGGCGATATCCTGTTGTCCGCAGACACCTTCCGCTTTGACGCATCGGATCTGATGCCCGGCGCGGTCGGCGCGGGTTCCTTCTGGACAGGCATGGTCGGCTACGCTGGCGGCACCCCGGCAGAAGAGGTCGCGGCCGAGATCCAGTCCTCCTGGGATGCTTTGAAATAAGTCACAGGTGCGGGCTGCCTCTACCCGGTCGGCCCGCACCATTTGCAGTTTTCCCATCGAAGATCCGCGCCGATCTGCCCGCCTGCGTTGCTGCCGGGGGCTGATCTGCCCACTCCACCCCACCGCGAAGGGAGTTTCCCATGCACCCAGCCATTCAGGGCCTGCTCACAATCGCCTTTGGCGTCGGAGGGTGTGTCGGCTATTTCTACTTCTCCAATCTGGTGCTGGACCGGGTGATCTTTCCGGCACGCGGTGCGCATATCGCCCGCAATATCCGCCGCGCCAACATGATCCGACCCTGGCTGTTCCTGTTGCCCGCCTTGCTGGCGCTGGGGCTTTATCTTGCCTATCCGGTGGTCGAGACGCTGCGCCTTTCTGTCAGCGAACGCCTGCCCGGTGGCGGATCTGAATTCGTCGGCCTTGCCAACTACCAGCAGATGCTGGCCGAGGCGAAATTCTGGGAAGCGCTCAAGAACAATTTCCTGTGGCTTCTCGTGGTGCCTGCCGCCTCGACCGCCTTCGGCCTGCTGGCCGCACAGCTGACGGACCGGTTGGCCTGGGGCAATATTGCGAAGTCACTGATCTTCATGCCGATGGCGATCTCCTTTGTCGGGGCTGCGGTGATCTGGAAACTGGTCTATGACGCCCGCCCCGAGGGCACCGAGCAGATCGGCGTTCTGAACGCGCTCTACATCTATTTCGGCGGCGACGGGCCGATGCAGTGGCTGACCATCCCGTTCTGGAACAACTTCTTCCTGATGATGGTGCTGATCTGGATCCAGACCGGTTTTGCCATGGTGATCCTCTCCGCCGCCCTGCGCGGCATCCCCGAAGAAACCGTTGAAGCCGCCATCGTGGATGGGGCCGGGCCGTTTCAGATCTTCTTCAAGATCAAGGTGCCGCAGATCATGGACACGATCGTCGTCGTCTGGACCACCATCACCATCGTTGTGCTCAAGGTCTTTGACATCGTCTTTGCCATGACCAACGGCCAGTGGGAGACGCAGGTTCTGGCCAATTACATGTACGACAAACTGTTCCGCGCCAATGACTGGGGCGTCGGCTCCGCCAGCGCCATGGTCATCATGCTTCTGGTCCTGCCGATCCTGGTCTGGAACGTCTACAACGCCCGCCGCGAAATGCGCTGAGGAGAGACCGCCATGACAATGATTGCCGGACAAAAACCTGCGCTGACCTGGGCCTTACGCCTTTCTGTGGTGCTGCTCGTAGGGCTGTGGCTGTTCCCGACGCTGGGCCTCTTGGTGTCCTCCTTCCGCACCGCCGATCAGATCGCGACCAGCGGCTGGTGGCGCGCGATGTTCCCCAGTGAACAGAACCTGACCCTGCGCATTGACCCGCCCAGCGAACAGCTGCGACAGGGAAATCTCTTCGTGATTGAGGGCCGCCTCTTTGCCGAAGACACCAGCAGCGAGATTTCCGCCTGGGGCACCTCGGCGCGCGAGCCTGCCGCCTATCAGCCCGGTGAAACGGCCGAGCTGCGCCGTGGCGGCACCCTGTCGGTTGCGGCAGATGGCGCCTACCGGTTGGAAAGCACCGAGGAAATCAGCGGCAAACGCGGCCCCCGGGTGTTTGTCACCGCAACCGTGCCGCCGGAATTCACGCTGGAGAACTATGAAACAGTGCTCATCTCCGGCAATTCAACCGACAATATGGCCAAGGCATTTTTCAACACGCTGACCGTCACCATTCCGGCAACCATCATCCCGATCCTTGTTGCCGCCTTCGCGGCCTATGCGCTGGCGTGGATGGAATTTCCGGGCCGCGCCCTGCTGGTGGCGGCCATCGTTGGCCTGCTGGTGGTGCCATTGCAACTGGCGCTGATCCCGCTGCTGAAATTCCACAATGAGATCGGCATCGGCAAAGGCTACATCGGCGTCTGGATGGCCCACACCGGCTTTGGCCTGCCGCTCGCCATCTACCTCTTGCGCAACTACATGGTCGGCATCCCACGCGATATCATCGAAAATGCCCGTGTCGATGGCGCGACCGATTTCATGATCTTCACCCGCATCATCCTGCCGCTGTCCTTTCCGGCGCTGGCCTCATTTGCGATCTTCCAGTTCCTGTGGACCTGGAACGACCTTCTGGTGGCCATGGTGTTCCTGATCGACGCCACCGGGGAAACCACCGTGATGACCAAACAGATCGTTGAGCTGCTGGGCACCCGTGGCGGCAATTGGGAGATCCTCGCAACCTCCGCCTTTGTCTCGATTGCGGTGCCGCTCGGTGTCTTCTTTGCCATGCAGAAATACCTCGTCCGTGGCCTCCTTGCAGGCTCGGTCAAGTGACGTGATCCGCAGGCCGGATCACACCGGTCCTGCCTCTTACTCTACAGACTATGGAAACAGCTGATATGAACGCTCAAGCTCAACTCGACCCGGCACAGGTTCTCGCCGCTGACCCCGATTGGTGGCGCGGTGCAGTGATCTATCAGATTTACCCGCGCAGCTATCAGGACAGCAACGGCGATGGCATCGGTGACCTCAGAGGCATCACCCAGCGCCTGCCGCATATTGCTTCGCTTGGGGTGGATGCGATCTGGATCTCGCCGTTCTTCACCTCACCGATGAAGGATTTCGGCTATGACGTCTCTGACTATTGCGACGTCGATCCGATGTTCGGCAGCCTGTCCGACTTTGACCAGCTGGTCGCGACGGCGCACGGCCTGGGCCTGCGGGTGATGATTGATCTTGTGCTGTCGCATACCTCTGACCAGCATCCGTGGTTCGGCGAAAGCCGCCAGAGCCGCGACAATGCCCGCGCTGACTGGTACGTCTGGGCCGACCCGCAGCCCGATGGCACGCCGCCGAACAACTGGCTGTCGATCTTTGGCGGCTCTGCCTGGCAATGGGATCCCCGGCGGGAGCAGTATTACCTGCACAACTTCCTTGTCTCGCAGCCGGATCTGAATTTTCACTGCCCCGCCGTGCAGGACGCGCTGTTGGATGTGACCCGCTTCTGGCTGGAGCGCGGCGTTGATGGCTTCCGTCTGGATACCATCAACTTCTATTTCCACGACGCTGAGCTGCGGTCGAACCCGGCCCTGCCGCCAGAGCAGCGCAATGCCACCATCGCGCCCTCGGTAAACCCCTATAATCACCAGGAACATCTCTACTCAAAGAACCAGCCGGAAAACCTGGCCTTCCTTGGCCGGTTCCGCGCGCTTCTGGATGAATACCCGGCCAAGGCGGCCGTGGGCGAGGTGGGCGACGCGCAGCGCGGTCTTGAGATCATGGGCAGCTACACGGCAGGCAACAGCGGCGTTCACATGTGCTACGCCTTTGAGCTCCTGGCCAAGGATGTGCTGACCGCCTCCCGGCTGGCCGAAGTCTTTGCCGAGGTGGACCGCGTTGCGGCCAGCGGCTGGGCCTGCTGGGCGTTTTCCAACCACGATGTGATCCGCCACAGCAGCCGCTGGGATCTCAGCCCGGAGGCGCAGCGCCTGTTCACCACCATGATGATGTGCCTGCGCGGCACCACCTGCATCTATCAGGGCGAGGAGCTGGGCCTGCCAGAGGCAGACATCGCCTTTGAAGATCTGCAGGACCCCTATGGCATTGAGTTCTGGCCCGAATTCAAGGGCCGCGACGGCTGCCGTACGCCAATGGTCTGGGAACCGTCAAACAGCGCAGGCGGCTTCAGCGAAGGCAAGCCATGGCTGCCCGTCTCGCCCGAGCATCTCAGCCTGAGCGTCGCCAGTCAGGAAGCCGACCCGCAGGCCATGCTGCACCACTACCGCCGCGCCATCGCCCTGCGCAAGGCACATCCGGCGCTCGCGGTGGGCACTCATGACCAGCTGCGGGCAGAGGGCAATGTCGCCTTCTTCACCCGTCAGGACCGTGACGAGGTGATCTTCTGCGCTTTCAATCTGGGGGACACCCCGGCAGAGATCACCCTGCCGGAGGGCACATGGCGCAGGCCCGACACCGACATCGCCCTGGCCGACCTGCCGCAAAGCGGCGCCCGTGTCGCGCTGGCACCGTGGCAGGCCTGCCTTGCGGTGCGGGTCTGACAGAAACGACGAGCAGGGGAGGGACCAGTAGATGGCAAACCTGAAATTGACCAATGTCGCCAAGACCTACGGGGGCGGCGTCGAGGTCCTGAGAGATATCAATCTCGATATCAAACAGGGGGAGCTGATCGTCTTTGTCGGCCCCTCCGGCTGCGGCAAATCCACCCTGCTGCGGATGATCGCGGGGCTGGAGCGGATCAGCGGCGGCACGCTGGAAATCGACGATGCGGTGATGAATGATATCCCGCCCGCCCAGCGGGGCATCGCGATGGTGTTCCAGTCCTATGCGCTCTATCCGCATATGACCGTTCGCGACAACATGGCCTTTGCGCTGAAAATCGCCAAGAAAAGCAAGCCTGAGATCGACGCCGCCATCGACCGCGCCGCCAAGATCCTGCAGCTGGAGCCTTATCTCGACCGCCTGCCCAAGGCGCTGTCGGGCGGGCAGCGCCAGCGGGTCGCCATCGGTCGCTCCATCGTGCGTGATCCGAAGGTCTATCTCTTTGACGAGCCACTCTCAAATCTGGACGCGGCCCTGCGGGTCGCCACAAGGATCGAAATCGCCCAGCTGAAAGAGGCGATGCCGGACAGCACCATGATCTATGTGACCCATGATCAGGTGGAGGCGATGACGCTGGCCAGCCGCATTGTGGTTCTGGCCGACAAAGGCATCGCACAGGTCGGCACGCCACTGGAGCTGTACCAGCGCCCGGAGAATGAATTTGTCGCCCAGTTCATCGGCTCGCCCGCAATGAACCTCATTCCCGGCACTGTGATCGCCACTGGCCCACGCACCACCGTGCGGCTCAACAGTGGCGAAGAGGTCATCGCCGATATCCCCACGACCGACGCCGATCAGGGGCTCGCGGTGAATGTCGGCGTCCGGCCCGAGGATCTGGTCGAAACCGGCACAGGCGGCGCGCTGATCGACAGCCGCGTCGATATTGTGGAGGCTCTGGGTGAGGTGACGGTGCTCTACATCGCCGCAGGCGAGGGCAAGGATCCCCTGATTGCGAAACTCCCCGGCATTCACAAGGGGTTGCGCGGCTCCTCTGTGCGGCTCTACGCCGACCCGGCCAAGCTGCATCTGTTCCACAACGGCCAGTCGCTGCTCTATCGTTGAGCGGTGCGGGCGGCAGGCGGGCTTATTTCTGCAACACGGTGCTGCGCCATTCTTCGATAAAACGCGCCCGTTTCAGCCGGTCCAGAAACACCAGCAGCCCCGGTCCCATCTGGATCGGGCGCAGCGCCGCCTCGGGGCTGGCGGCCCCGGTTGGATACCTTGGGAACGGATAGGCCGGATCGCGGCTGCTTCCCCAGGCCGCGCGCAGCAGGTGGTCGATAAAGGCGCCGGCCAGATCCGGCCGCTCAGCCCCCTTCAGCACCACGGCGGTGCGCAGCATCATGTTGGTGTAATCCTGCGGATCCACGATCTCGATCCGATCCGCCAGATCATCCCGCGCGCGGGCGTAGCTGCCCAGCACGTTATAGGCAATCGCCAGATCTCCCCGCGCGACCGCCTCGATCATCTCGCCGGAACAGCAATAGAGCCGCAGGTCAAGACTGCCGAAAATCTCCATCATCCGCCAGAAACTCTCTGAGGTGCGCAGATCCTGCGTCGCAAACAGATAGCCAAGGCCGCTGGTCTCGACATCATAGGTGCCGATGCGGCCCCGGAACCGGTTGGGGTATCGCCGTAAGAGCGACATCAGCGCCTGCCGGCTGCGCGGCATCTCCAGCCCCTCAAAGGCCGCCGGAGACAGCACAATCGACGCAGGCTCCTGCGAGAAGGCAAAGACATGGTCGCGCCAGTTGCCCCAGACCGGCAGCTGCGCCGTCGTGGTGGAGCGGTGCGCCAGCGTATAGCCGTCATTGGCCAGTTTGGTCTGCAAATCCAGCGCCGAGGAAACGGCCAGATCAAACGGCGCGTTCTCCTCCACGACCGCCCGCATCAGCTCGGCACTGCTGACAGCGACATAGTCCACCACCACGGTCGGTCGCGTCCGCAGGAAGCTATCGACAAGCGGCGCCAGCAGATCGGTGTCTGTGGTTGACAGAACCCGCAGCAGATCCGGTGCCGCCTCGGCTGCGGCAGGCCCAAAGCGACGGCGATCTTCGATCTCAAACGCCTGCGCTGCGATCCCCAGCTGAACAAGCGCCAGTAGCGCCAGACACAGACCCCGCACCGGGCGGCTCACGATAGCGGAAAATACAAGGATACGCATGATCCCTCCCGTCTTGGGGCCGCCGCTGGCGGGCCGGTGGTGGCGTCGCTGGGGGCAATGCTCAGCCGTCCGCCATGGGCCTCAACCACCTCGCGCGCGATGGTAAGGCCAAGACCGGAGCCGATGGTGCCTTCGGCGTTTGTGCCACGGGCAAACCGCGCGGTCAGCGCGTCGGTGTCGCCATCCGGAAACCCACCAGCCTCATCGATGATGCTCAGCCGCAGCGCCTGTCCCTCCCGGCGCAGGATCACCTGCACATCGCTTTCGCCCGGCGCATATTTGATTGCATTGTCCAAGAGGTTGCGCACCGCGTTCTGGATCAGGATCGGATCACCCGACAGGGCCGGTGTCTGCGGCAGGTCGCAATGCAGCGCGATGTCCTTCAGCTCGGCAATCGGACGAAGCCGGTTCAGAAGCTCCCGGCAGAGGGCCCCCAGATCCACCTCTTCGCGCAAGAGGCTGTCAGTGCGAAAGGTCACCATCGCATGATCCAGCAGCTGACCCGCCGCGCGCGAACTTTCGTCAATTGCGCGGATCATCTCGCGCAGCGAGGCGCGGTTTTCGTCCCGCTCAACCCGGCGCAGCGTGATCTCCGCCTGCGTGCGCACAGTGGCCAGCGGCGTGCGCACCCGGTGCGCGGCCTCGGCGATGAAATCCTCCGACCGAGACAGCGAAATCCGCAGTCGGTCGATAAACCGGTTGAGCGAGGACACCAGCGGGATCATCTCCGAGGGCACGGGCCTGCGCACCGGGCGCAGATCCTTGGGCCCGCGCCGCGACACCGCCCCGGCAAGTTCGGCCAGCGGCCGCACACTGGATTGCGCCGCCCAGATCGCGAGGACTGCGGCAATGACAAAGAAACCGACCCCCAGCTGCAAGGCGCGGCGTGTCAGCTGCGCCAGCTGCGCCGATTGCCCCTCGCGGGTCTGCGCCACCGAAATAATCAGGTCGGATGCCTGCCCGCCCAGCGAAACCCGCCGCGCCAGCGTCACCATCCGAATGCTGTCGCCCTTGTAGCTCAGCGTTTGAAACCGGGGCGCCCCCTGTCGCGGCAACGGGTCGGGTCGGGGCAGGTCGTCGTAACCGGTCAGCACCAGCTGATCCTGCGCGACGCGATAAAATACCCGGTCATTGCTGACGTTGCCCAGCATCGACAGCGCCGCATAGGGGATATCCACTGTCACATCGCCCGAGCGGACCGAAACGGAATCCATGATCGAGGTAGCCGAGGCCTGTAGAATGCTGTCATGGGTCTGCTGCGACACATCGCGGGTGAAGACCAGCACGATAAAGAACAAGAGCGACGCCAGAAAGGCCGCACTCCCCACCAGTTGCAGCGTCAGACGCCGCCGGATCGACCCACTGGTGCGGATGGCCTCGCTCATGCAAGCGACATCCGGTAGCCAAGGCCGCGTACCGTGGTGATCTCCACCTCAGATCCGGCCAGATGCTTGCGCAGCCGCGCCACATAGACCTCGATCGCATTTTCCGAAACGTCCTCCTCATAGGAGAACAACCGGTCCACCAGTTTCGACTTGGAAAAGATACGGTCCGGCGCGTTGATGAAAATCTCCAGCAGCCGCAGCTCCTTGTTGCGCAGCGATACGGTTCTGCCGCCCACCGTCAGGGTTCCGGCAAGCGGATCAAAGATCAGCGCACCGAATCGTTTCTGGTTGGAACTGCCGCCACCATGGCGCCGCAGCACCGCCCGGCAGCGCGCCTCCAGCTCGGAAAAATCAAAGGGTTTGGTGATGTAGTCATCCGCCCCCAGATCCAGCACACCAACCCTGTCCGACACCTCGGAACGTGCCGTCAGCACAATCACCGGCGTTGTGCCCTGACGGTTGCGATGGGATTTCAAGAAGCTGCGGCCATCCCCGTCTGGCAACATAATATCCAGTAAAATCAAATCGTAATCCGCGGTCGCCGCATAGTCATCCGCCACCGCCAGATCCGGGGCATGGTCCACCACATGGCCATCCATCCGCAGCCGGTCCTCGACGGCGGCCGCAAGGCTCAGATTGTCTTCAACCAGCAAGAAGCGCATGGGAGTCCATTCATCCAGGTGGCCGGGCAGGTGGCGGCTGCATCGGGTGTGACAGGTTTGTGTCAGCTTAACGTGTTCCCTTCCAGTCATGAGCGGCCAAGCCGCCATTTGTCAAATGGGAGGACAAACAGATGAAAACGACTTTGACCCGGCGCGCCCTGATGGCGGTGACCGCTGCGACACTGGCCTTTGCGGCGCCGGTTTCCGCAGATGAGATGGTGGACAGCATCCACTTTCTGATCCCCGGCGGCGCAGGCGGCGGCTGGGACGGCACCGCGCGCGGCACCGGTGAGGCGCTGACCAAGGCGGGGCTTGTGGGCAATGCCTCCTACGAGAACATGTCCGGCGGCGGCGGTGGCAAGGCGATCGGCTATCTGATCGAAAACGCCGAGAGCAACCACGGCACCCTGATGGTGAACTCCACCCCGATTGTGATCCGCTCGCTGACCGGTGTCTTCCCGCATAACTTCCGTGACCTCACCATGGTCGCAGGCACCATTGGCGATTACGCGGCCATCGTGGTGGGCAAGGACAGCCCGATCAACTCCATGTCCGATCTGATCGCCGCCTATCAGGCCGATCCGCGCAAGACCGCCATCGGCGGTGGCTCGGTACCCGGTGGCATGGACCATCTGGTTGCCGCAATGGTGATGAAGGCCGCAGGCGAAGAGCCGACGGCGGTGAAATACATCCCCTATGATGCAGGCGGGGTTGCCATGGCGGCGCTGCTGTCCGGTGAAATCGCAGCACTCTCCACCGGTTTCTCCGAGGCGATTGATCTGGCCAACGCAGGCGAGGTGAAAATCATCGGCGTCACCGCCGAGGACCGCGTGCCGGCCTATGCAGACGCCCCCACGATGAAAGAACAGGGGATCGACGCAACCTTCGTCAACTGGCGCGGTTTCTTTGGCGCCCCCGGCCTTCCGCAGGAAAAGGTCGACGCCTATCGCGCGGCCCTGGCCAAGATGTATGACACCCCCGAATGGGAAGAGGTCCGCGCCCGCAACGGGTGGGTCAACATCCACAACAGCGGCGATGATTTCGTCAGCTTCCTGGAAGGTCAGGAAGAAGTTATCAAGAGCCTGATGCAGGAACTCGGCTTCCTCTAAGTCTGGCAGAGCAGACAGGCGTCCGGTCCGAGAGGTGTCGGGCGCCCGCCTCTGACGACAGAAACCGGCGGCGCAGATCTTCGGGAGGAGCCGCGCTGCCTCTCAGGTTTCATTCTGAACATATCTCACCAAAGGGGGGGAGAGCCTCATGGCGCTCGACCGATGGATCGCGCTGGTCATCCTCATGATCAGCCTCGCCTATGGCTACACGGCCTTTTTCACCATGGACGAAGGGCTGCCGCCGTTCATGAAATTCAATGCCATCTGGCCCAGCACCTTCCCCAAGGGGTTGTCGGTTCTGGCGGTGATCTGTGCTTTGATCATCCTGCTGTCGCCGCAGAAAGCCGATGCAGGCCCAAAGACGGGTGACATCGATTACCGCCGCCTGCTGGATTACAAGCTGGGGCAGGCCGTTGCACTGCTGGCGATGATGGTGATCTATGCACTGGCGCTGCGCCCGGTTGGGTTCCTGATCGCAACCGTCGGCTTTCTGGTGATCAGCGCCATGATCCTGGGCGAACGCAAGCTGCATATCCTGATCCCCATCGCCGTCGTTGCGGCAGGTGTGGTCTGGTATCTCGTGCAGGGGGTGCTGGGCATCTACCTGCGCCCGCTGCCGCTCTTCCTTGGCAATGGAGTCTGATATGCTGGACGGTATTCTGATCGGCCTCGGCACCGCCTTTTCCCTCAGCAACCTGCTGATGGTCATCGGTGGCTGCCTCATCGGCACCTTCATCGGCATGTTGCCGGGTCTCGGCCCGATGAGCATCATTTCCATCATGATCCCGGTGGCGATTTCCATCGGCGATCCTTCGGCGGCGCTGATCCTGCTGGCCGGGGTCTATTATGGCGCCATCTTTGGCGGCTCCACCTCGTCAATCCTGATCAACGCGCCGGGCGTGGCCTCGACAGTGGCAACGTCCTTCGATGGCTACCCGCTGGCGCGGCAGGGCAAGGCCGGCAAGGCGCTGACCGTCGCCGCGATCTCCTCCTTCTGCGGCGGCACCATTGGTGCCGTCCTGCTGATGATTTTCGCGCCTGCACTGGCCAGCGTCGCGCTGCTGTTCCACTCCGCCGAATACTTCGCCTTGATGGTGGTGGGGCTGTCGGCCATCGCCGCCTTTGCGGGGACCGGCCAGGTGGTGAAGGCGCTGCTGATGACCGTGCTTGGCCTGATCATGGCCACTGTGGGCGAGGGCGCGCTGTTCAACATGCCCCGCTTTACCATGGGCATCATGGATCTTCAGTCGGGCTTCGGTTTCATCACGCTGGCGATGGCGATGTTCGCCCTGCCGGAGGCGCTTTATCTGGTGCTTGATCCCAGCCGCTCTGCCAGCGAAGGCGGCAGCAGCGAGATCAAGGATCTGCGCATCACCAGAGCGGAGGCCAAGTCCATCGCGCCGGTGATTGGCCGTCAGTCGATCCAGGGCTTTCTGATCGGCGTCCTGCCGGGGGCCGGAGCCACCATCGCTTCCTTCCTGGGCTACGCGGTGGAGCGCAATATCGCGCCTAAGGACGAACAGAAAGAGTTCGGCAAAGGCTCGATCAAAGGCCTCGCCGCGCCCGAAAGCGCCAATAACGCGGCCTGCACCGGCTCCTTTGTGCCACTGCTGACGCTGGGCATTCCTGGCTCCGGCACCACTGCGATCCTTCTGGGGGCGCTGATTGCGCTCAATGTTTCGCCCGGTCCGCGCCTGATGGTGGATGAGCCGGAGATCTTCTGGGCCGTGATCATCTCGATGTATGTCGGCAATCTGGTCCTGCTGATCCTCAATCTGCCGCTGATCCCCTATATTGCCAAGGTGCTGGCGGTCCCGCGCAACTACCTGATCCCCTTCATCTTCTTCTTTACGCTGATGGGGGCCTATATCGGGCAGAACAATGCGACAGAGTTGCTGATCCTTGTGGGTTTGGGGATCTGTGCCACGGTGCTGCGCTTTGCCGACTATCCGCTTGCGCCCTTGCTGATCGGCTTCATCCTGGGGTCGATGCTGGAGGATAATTTCTCCCGCTCGATGCAGCTCTATGATGGGCTGGGCTTCCTGATGGAACGCCCGATGACCATCGGCCTGCTGGGGCTGGCAGCCATTCTGGTGATCCTGCCCAGCTACCGCGCCCGCCGCGCGCGGCTGCGTCAGGCCGGGGTGGCGGACGGCGACTGACGGGCGCCATGGAAACAGACCATCGGGGGCGCTGCGGCGCCCCTGTTTGTTTGCCCCCTCAGCCCAGGATCAGCAGCCACAGCCAGACTGTCAGGATACAGCTGCCGGTCGCAATCAGCACCGAGGAGGCCGCCACCCGTTTCGCGCGCCCATACATATTGGCAAAGATATAGGCGTTGAACCCCGGCGCCATGGCCGCGTTCAGCACGCCGGAGCGGAACAGATCCGGCTGCACCTTCAGTGCCGTGCCCATGCTCCAGACAATTGCCGGATGCACCATCAATGAGATCGCGCAGACAAAGCCAATGGCGCGCAGATCGCCCTCTGGCCGGTATTGCACCAGCACGCCCCCCAGTGCGAACAGCGCCGCAGGCAGGGCGGCGCGAATGACCAGCGACAGCGCCTCATCCACCGCCTGCGGGATCCACAGGCCCGAGAGATTGACGACAAACCCCAGGGCGATGCCCAGGATCAGCACATTCTTGAACATCGCGCTCAGCACGGCCTTCACGGTCTTGCTGCTGCCAGCGCCCCGGCTGCGCACGATCTCCATCACCGTGATCCCCAGCCCGTAGCAAAACGGCGAGTGAAAGGCGATGATCGCATAGTTGCCGGTCAGATTGTCGGCACCATAGGCCCGTTCCGTGATCGGCAGCCCCAGCAGGACCGAATTGGAGAACAGGCAGCAAAACCCGATCGCCACGCAATCTTCCCAGTCGCGTTTGAAAATCAGCCGCGCGCCCGCCATGCCCAGACAGAAACAGGCCGCGGCGCCGGTGTAGAAACTGATCAGCAGGCGCGGATCGAAACTCGCCGACAGATCCAGCGTCGCAATGGCGCGGAACAACAGGCAGGGGATGGCAAAGCTCTGGGTGAATTTCATCAGCCCATCGACATGACTGGCCTGAAAATACCCCCGCCGGGTGGCGATATACCCCGCACCGATGACCAGAAATACCGGCAGGATGACATCAATCAGGCTCTGAAACATGACGTGCCTTCCTATCGGCGGGAGAGGGGTCTGCCCACCGGCGGACGCGGATCAGATCGGGTATTCGATCACCATCCCGTCATAGGCCGGGTCGATGTGATCGGGGGTCTCTGCGGCGACCTCGGCATAATCGAGATCAATGTGCATATTGGTCAGCACCGCGCGTTTTGGCGCCATCCGGTCGATCCACTCCAGCGCCTCGTCCAGCGACAGATGGGTGGGATGTGGCTTGCGGCGCAGCGCATCCAGAATCCAGCAGTCCAGATCCTGCAATTCCACCAGCGCGCTGTCGGGGATCTTGGCCACATCTGGCAGATAGGCCAGATCGCCAATGCGGAACCCCAGCGCATCCATGGAGCCGTGGTTGACCTCAAACGGGCGCAGGGTGATATCGCCACCGGGGCCAGAGATGGTCAGCGGTCCATCAATGCTGCGCAGGTCCAGAATGGGCGGGTAGGGAGAGCCTTCGGGCTGCACAAAGGCATAGCCGAACCGCGACAGCAGCGCGTTCTGCGTTTCGCCATCGGCATAGACCGGAATGCGGTCGCGCATGTTGAAGACGATCATGCGCAGATCGTCGATGCCATGCACATGGTCGGCATGGGAATGGGTGTAGACCACCCCGTCCAGCCGCCCGATACCACTGTCCAGCAACTGGCTTCGCATATCCGGGGAGGTGTCGATCAGCACCGTTGTGGTGCCCTCCGGCCCCTCACGCTCCACCAGCAGCGAACAGCGCCGCCGGGTGTTGCGCGGATTGGTCGGGTCGCAGGCGCCCCAATGCCCGCCAAGACGCGGCACCCCACCGGATGAGCCGCAGCCCAGAATGGTAAAGCGCAGCACGCCCATCAGGCGGCAGCCTCATATTGGGCGACTTTCCAGAACAGCCGGTCGAAATTTGCCTGCGTCTGCGCGGCAAAATCGGCGTAGTCCACACCAAACACCTCGGCACCCACGCGGGCGGTATGGGCGGTATAGGCCGGCTCATTGCGTTTGCCGCGATAGGGGGGCGGCGCCAGATAGGGCGCGTCGGTTTCCACCAGAATACGCTCCAAGGGGGCGGCGGCAAAAATATCGCGCAGCTCCTGGCTCTTGGGGAAGGCGGCGATGCCCGACATCGACAGGTAGAACCCCAGATCCAGCGCCGCCCGTGCCAGTTCGGGCGAGGAGGAGAAGCAGTGCATGACGCAGGTATAGGCGCCCTTGGCCATCTCATCGCGCAGGATCATCGCCATATCATCATCCGCCGCGCGGGCATGGATGATCAGCGGCAGGCCGGTTTCTCGCGCTGCCGTGATATGGGTCCTGAGCGATGTCTTCTGCACCTCAGCACTCTCAGCGGTATAGTGATAGTCCAGCCCGGTCTCGCCGATGCCGACAAACTTGGGATGCTGCGCCAGCGTCACCAGCTCATCAACCGACACCAGCGGCTCATCCGCGGCGCTCATCGGGTGGGTGCCGGCGGCATAGAACACCGGCGCATGCGCTTCGGCGATGGCGCGCACGGTGGGTTCATTGCGCAGCTTGGTGCAGATAGTGACCATCCGGGTGACACCGGCCTCTGCCGCGCGCGTGATCAGCGCGTCCAGCTCGCCCTCGAAATCGGGGAAATCCAGATGGCAATGGCTGTCCGTGATGGACGGGGGCATGGGGGAAAGGCTCTCGGTCATCTGTGCTCTCTGTCGCGTCCTGCGGGGCGGTCCGGTCGCCCGGATCAGCGCGCCGCAGTGTCCTGCATCTTGAAAACCGTATCTAGAACAAGTGCTGCGGGGTCAAGGTTCACCGCCTGACCGTGGCGCATCCGGGCTGTCACCTGCGCTGCCAGATCCGCCCAGGCCCGCGCCTTCTGCGGTGTTGGAGAAAGCCGCGACAGCACCGCGGCCTCCTGCGGGGCGGCCTCCGGCTGCGGCGCCATTCCGGTGGCCCCGGTGCGCGCCAGCCGCGCCAGCGCGGTGTCGATCAGCGTCAGCAGCAGCTCGAATTTGTCGGCCGCACCGCGCGCTGCGGCCTGTTCCGCCAGCGCCATGGCGCGCTGCCGATCCAGCCGGGGCATACTGTCCAGCAGCCGCACCACATCGCTATAGGCCTGTAGGCCGCCAAGGTTCAGCAGCCGCAGCGCCGCCCCGACAGAGCCATTGGCCAATGCGGCCAGATGATCGGCCTGACCGGGCAGCTCGGCCCCCGCCTGATTGAGCGCAGCCAGCATATCCTCAGGCCCCAGCGGCGACAGCCGCAGCAGGCGACAGCGCGACCGGATCGTCGGCAACAGCCGCGAGGGCTGATGCGACACCAGCAAGAGCGTTGTGCGGGCGGGCGGCTCCTCCAGCATCTTCAGCAGCGCGTTGGCGGCGCTGGTGTTCATCTCGTCGGCGGCATCGACAATCACCACCCGGCGCCCGCCGTCAGTTGCCGACAGGCCAAAGAACTTGTTCAGCGCGCGGATGTCATCGACCACGATCTGATCGCGCAGCTTTCCCTTGTCGTTGATGCTGCGGGTGATCGAGGCCAGCCCCGGCTCCGCCAGCGCCTGAATACGGTGCTTCACCGGGTGGTCCGCGCCAATCTCCAGCGAGGTGGCAGGCGGCGGCGCGCCAAACAGACCGGCATCCTCCGCCGGGGGCTGCGCCAGCAGAAAGGCCGCGATCCGCCAGGCCAGCGTCGCCTTGCCCACACCCTGCGGTCCGGTCACGAGCCAGCCGTGATGCAGCCGGTCCGAATTGAAGGCGGTCAGGAAATCCTGCTTTGCCTGATCCTGTCCGAACAGCTGAACCGTCTCGCGCGGGTGCGGCGCGCCAACGGTCTGATCCGCGCGCAGGGGGGCGTCATCCTTGCTCATCTCGCCGCGCCATTCTCTGCGGCGGCTGAGGTCACGCCGGGCAGCGACGGGGTGACGGTCGCCAGCACATCCTCGGCCACCAGCTCAATCGGGCGGTCCCCGTCAATGACGCGAAACCGGTCGGCAAACTCCTCCGCCAGCGCCAGAAATCCTGCGCGCATCTGCTGTTGCAGATCCAGACCGAAATCCTCAAACCGCTCCTCGCTGCCCTGACGCCCCTTGGCGCGGGCCAGCCCCTTGGCCGGGTCCATGTCGATCAGCACGGTCAGATCCGGTTCCTGCCCGATCATCAGCGCGTGCAGCTGGTCGACGCTGGCGCGCAGATCGCCGCGCGACAGCCCCTGATACATCCGGGTGCTATCGGCAAAGCGGTCGCAGACCACGACCTTGCCTGCCGCCAGCGCAGGCAGGATCCGCCGTTCCATATGGTCGCGCCGTGCCGCCGTGAACAACAGCAGCTCGGTCTCCGCAGACCAGCGGTCAGGATCCCCCTCCAGCACCAGACGGCGGATTTCCTCGGCACCATCGGAGCCTCCCGGCTCACGGGTCAGCACCACCTCATGGCCACGCGCCTCAAGCGCCTCGGCCAGCAGCCGGCATTGTGTCGATTTGCCGGACCCGTCGATGCCCTCAAAGGTCACGAACAGGCCGGGGTAAGCAGAGGCACCGCCGGAGCCAGCGGCAGGTTTGGCTGCTGTCACTGGCTGACCTCGGGACCGCTGAGGAAGCGTTTCACCAGCACCTGGGCTGCGGTTTTCACCCGCACCGGAAAGCCGCCGGTCGGAATGTCCTTCTCCGCCACCAGCGGCAGGCGCACCTCGGGCAGCTCATCCGGTTGCAGCACCAGCTCGGCCAGTTTCTGGCCCTTTTCGATGGGGGCATCAATCGGCCCGGTATAGACCACCTCGCCGGTGATTTCGCGGCCCGCAAGCGCAGGCAACAACACATTCAGATCCTCGGCAGGCACCAGCCCTACGGTTGTCTCTGCCCCGCGCCAGACCTCGGCTTCTGCGACCGGAACACCCGCTTTAGCCACCGTTTTTTTGGCAAATTGGCGAAACGACCAGTTAACGATGGCCTCGGCCTCCTCTGCGCGGGCGGTGGTGCTGTCCAGACCGGTGATCACAAAAATCACCCGTCGGTCACCCTGTGCCGCGGAGCCCACAAGACCATACCCCGCCTCGGATGTGTGACCGGTCTTCAGACCATCCGCGCCAATGCCCAGACCCAGCAGCGGGTTGCGGTTGCGCACATTGGAGGGCGCGCGGCCATCAAATTCAAACTCCCGCTCGGCAAACAGTGGATAATACTGGGGGAAATCCTCGATCAGCTTTTCCGCCAGAATCGCCAGATCCTGCACCGACATACGGTGCCCGGCGGCGGGCCAGCCGTTGGAATTGGCAAAGGTGGAATTCTCCATCCCCATTTCCTGCGCCCGCTTGGTCATGTAGCGGGCAAACCCCGCCTCGGTGCCATCCGGGCTCAGCGCTTCGGCCAGCACCACACAGGCATCATTGCCTGACAGCACGATGATCCCGCGTAACAGATCCTCGACCCGGACCCGGTCCTGGGTGTTGAGGAACATGGTCGAGCCCTTGTAGCTCATCGCGTGTTCACTGACCGGCAGGCGCTCATCCAGCGTCAGGCGGCCATCGCGGATCGCCTCAAACGCCACATAGAGCGTCATCAGCTTCGACATCGACGCAGGCGGCAGCGCCAGATCGGCGTTCTTGGCCAGCAGCACCGTGTCGGTCTCCTGATCCAGCACATAGGCGGCGCGGGCGCGGGTATCAAAAGCCGCCGCCGACAGCGCCGAGAGGCTGACCAGAAGGCCAGCCGCACAGGTCAGTTTCAAGGCAGAGCGAAACGGGGAGGGAAGAAAGGTCATGACAGGGTCGTCTTTCCGATTGGTCAGGTCAGGCAGCGCCGCACAGGCAGGGTCAATTGGTGACCGCATAGGCATCGGAGAAGCCGACGTCCTTTACGCTCTTCAGCAGCTGACTGCGTTCTGATTTCGATTGAGCCGGACCCACAAGCACCCTCCAGAACGGCTTGCCGTTGCTGGATTGGGCCAGGACAGAGGGCACAAGCCCGGCGTTGCGCATCTGATCGGCGGTGCGTTTGGCATTGGCCTCAACGCTGAAGATGCCGATCTGGATATAGGGTTTGCTCAGCGATGAGCTGGTCGCCGCCACCTTGGCTGTCGCAGCGGGTGCTGCGCTCACGGCGGCGGGCGCCGGGGCAATGGCGGTGGGGGCTGCGGCATCAATCGCAGCGGCTGCATCGGCAATCGGATCAAGCGGCTGGATGTCGATGTCAGCGGCATCGCTGATTGCGATATCCGCGTCATCCAGCAGCTCCGGCGCAGGTTGATCCGGGTCGGCCACAGCTTCGCGGCGCAGGGCGGTCACATTCAGCTCAACCGGCGCGCCCGCCAGCATGCCAAGCGCCTCGGCGGCATCGGAGGAGACCTGCAACCGGGGGCCGGGGATCTCCCGCTCGCGCCGGAACAGCGCGCCGATCACAAATTTGCCATTGGTCTGATTGCGGATGATCACCTGTTCGGGATCTTCGGCATCCGGATGCGCCACCCAGACCCCGCCCAGCGACGGGCGACCATCCCAGAGACCCGCTTCGGTCACCTGGAACACTTCCGGCGCCTCGACCTCGCGTTCCACCAGCCGGGTGCTGCTTGAGGGCGTGACGGCGCCCGCGTCCTGCGCCTTTGGTTTCAGAAAGGCCAGCCCGGGGCCGTCCTCGCAGGCACCAAGGATCATAAGCCCGGCCAATGCCGCAGCCAGCCGCGCCCCGCGACGCGGCGCACCGAGGCGTCGCGCGCTGTGTTTCCGTGTCGACATAGCGTGAACCATGTGTGCTTCCTTGCCTGTATCTGACGGCGTCCCGCGCCCGGTCTTGTGCTCAGCCATATGACCAGTCACCCACCCCGAGCCGGTTGCTCCGGCGTCAGCTGTTCCTGTACCGGTTGTTCCGGCGCCCTTATGCTGGGCGCAGCATAGCCGTCAGGCAATCGCATGGAAACCCTGCCGCCGCCCGCTCGGCAAGATTTCGAAGATCGCGGATCCGCCCGCCCTCCACGTCCCCGCAGGGGGCCAACTGCGGCTGAGCACGGCGCTGCAGAAATGCCGCCCGCTGCAATTCCCTCTTGCCAGAACGGCAACCAGCGCCTAAACCCGGCGCCGACCGGGGAGGTGGCAGAGTGGTCGAATGCGGCGGTCTTGAAAACCGTTGAACGTGAGAGCGTTCCCAGGGTTCGAATCCCTGTCTCCCCGCCACTCCAGCTGCCCTAAGCTCAAGCGCATGGCCACAGTCATCGCCGAGCGCGAGACCGGACATCTGCGCAGCTGTTGTCAGCTGCGCCGCAGCAGGTAGATATCCATGATCCAGCCGTGATCCGCACGCGCCTTGGCACGGGTCTCGATGATCTGATCGGTGACCTCGGCCAGCGGACCCGAGATCGAAATCTCATTCGCCATGCCGGCATAGGCCGTCCACCAGATGTCGATGCCGTCAGCCTCAAGAGACTGGAACGAACAGGCGCCATCCAGCATCACAACCACGGTATCCGCGGTGGCAGGCCAGCCGGCATCGCGCAGCTGTCGTCCGGTGGTGATGGTGAAGGGGCCGTTGATCGTATTGATCGGGATCGCATGGGCCGCCGTCAGCGCCTGAATGGAGGTGATGCCGGGAATGACGCGCAGGGCAATCTCGGCCCGTGTTTTCAGCCGGTCCGCAATCCGCATCGTACTGTCATAGAGCGACGGATCCCCCCAGACCAGAAACCCGACCGCGCCGCCCTCGGGCAGGTGGCTGGTGATGGTCTGCCACCAGATCTCGGCAATGGCGTCATGCCAGTCATCCACCCGTTGGCGGTAATCCTGTGTCGCCTCATCGCGCACCGGCAGGTCGAATTCCACGATACGGGGGCCATCGCCCTGCTGTCCGCGACTGCGGATCGCCTCGGCGCAGATCGCCTGTCGCAGTCCCGCCAGATCATCTTTGCCGGCCCCTTTGTTGGGGATCAGGATCAGATCCTGCGCGTTCAGTGCCTCAACGGCCTGAAGGGTCAGATGCTGCGGGTTGCCGGTGCCGATACCGATCAGGGTGAGGTCAATCATTGCGGGGCCTTTCAGACGAAAACACGGCCCCGAAGGCGGGGCCGTGCCGGTTCACTCATGTGCCAAGGATCAGGCGTTGTTGTAAAGACGCGGCGTGACCAGCGCGCTGCCATTGAGGCCACGCGTCGCCTTTGCCGCCGCCAGAACGGCCAGATCGGCAATCGGCTCGATCAGGATGACCAGCATATAGGCGCCGCCAAAGCTCAGCACCGAGGTCACGGTCGCGCTGCCAAATCCCTGACCGTAGAAGGCCCAGAACGCCACCCAGGCAACCACGCCGCCCTGATAGGCGGTGCTCAATGCCAGCGCCTGGCTGTATTTCAGGTCGATATAGGCGGTGCCAGGCGCGATGATGCGGCTGGCCAGCGCCTGCAGCGCAAACAGTGGCACCAAGAGCGTGGTCAGGTTGATGAAGTACATCGGCAGATCAAACGGGGCAAAGAACACGCCTTGGATCAGCAGACCCATCGCCAGACCAAAGGCCGCAGGCGCGGACCCAAGGATCAGGAACAGGGTCGAGCCGAGAATGAAATGCACCTCGGAGACGCCCACCGGGAAATGCGGCAGCACTTCAAAGAACACCAGCACACCCACGGTCGCGATCATCGCGCGCAGCGCGTAGGAGGCGATATTGGTCCTCTTCAGATCCACAAAGGTCTCTTTTGCAGCATAGGTCGCGGCACCGGCTGCGGTGGCATAGGACAAGCCAATTTTGGTGGCATCAACGATGCCCGGTTCGATATGCATATCTGTCTCCTCTCCGTCTCACCCGACGGGTTGATTATGTGGTATGGCCGGTCTCCTGACTCGCGGGTCGCTGCTTGCTTTCCCCCTTCCCAGCCAGTTGGCCAGTGGGTGTTGGAAAGCTGCTCGCCGCTCACAGTCGCGGGGGCGGTTGAGGCTTCGGTGCCGCAATTGGGTCCACCGTTCCTCATTCCCGTTTCAGTCCTGACGCTTCGCGCCGTTGGACACCATATGGCGCCTATCTGGCCCCTGCGCCCCGACTCGGTCAAGTTTGAATCCGGCCCCGGAGAAGGCGATTGCGACGCGCCCTTGGGTCAGCTGCGGCGAACACGCGAAAATGGAAATGCCCCACCCGCGAAACACGGGCAGGGTGTGGCGCGCTCAGAGCGGGATGACCTCTGGTCCGGGCGTAGGGACCGCGCGGTGACGGCGGGTCAGTGGTCGTCCTTGGCCTTCACGGCGGCATGGGCCGGATCCGCAGGCTGATCGGCAAGCGGGCCATAGAGGATCAGCACCGGCGCGGTGGTCTCCATCGCACGCAGCACCTCCGGCAGCTCGCCCACCGTGTGGCAATGCAGCTCCTGCTCCGGCGTCGAGACCCCCAGTGCAATCAGCGCATGGGTCTGCGGGGGCAGCCCCGCCTCCAGCAGCTTCTCCGCCAGCGCCGCAAAGGTCCGCTTGCCCATATAGACCACGGTGGTCGCATCCGGGTCCGCCAGTGCGGCGAGGTTCAGCTGATCGGGCAGCCCACCGGTCACGTCATGGCCGGTGATGAATTGCAATCGCCGCGCCGTCAGCCGCCGGGTCAGCGGGATATTCGCCGCCGCCGCCGCTGCCGAGGCCGCGGTAACGCCGGGCACGATCTCGAACCCGATACCCGCCTGCCGCAGCGCGGTGATTTCTTCCTCCAGCCGGCCAAAGACACCGGAATCGCCCGATTTCAGCCGCACCACATGCAGCCCACTTTGGGCATAATCCACCAGAAGCTGGCTCACATGGTCCTGCTTGGGGGAGGGACGTCCGGCCCGTTTGCCCACGCCCACCAGATCCGCGTCGGCGCGGGCATGGGTCAGGATCGGCCCCGAGGACAGGTCGTCAAACAGCACCGCATCCGCGGCCTCCAGCCGCTTCACCGCCTTCACGGTCAAGAGCTCCGGGTCGCCCGGACCGGAGGACACAAAGGAGACAAAACCGCTCATGCGCGCTCTCCCGTGATCAGGTGAAAGAACGTGCCGGTAACATGGCCCTTGATCGAGCCGGTCTCTGGCACCGGGCCGCCGTCGGCATCCATGACATTGGCCAGCGGCGCATCGGGTTCTTCCAGAATGGTCGAATAATGGAACTCATGGCCGCGCAGTGCTGTGCCTGCGTCAAATCCGGGCATCGCCGCCTGAAGCACCGCACGGCGGTAGCCAAGGTGGAACTTGCGCTTCTCGTAGGAGGTCACGAGGCCCAAGAGGCCCAGCATCCGGTGGCGGTTGCCCTCCTTGTCGATCAGCGCCTCGCCCAGGGCCATGTAGCCGCCGCATTCGCCGTGCACCGGTTTGGTCTCGGCGTGCTTGCGGACACCGGCGCGGAAGGTCTCCGCCGCCGCCAGCGTGCCGCCGTGCAGCTCGGGGTAGCCGCCGGGCAGCCAGACCAGATCGGCATCAGCCGCGGGTGCCTCATCCGCCAGCGGCGAGAACGGCAGGATCTCTGCCCCCGCCGCGCGCCAGCCTTCCAGCAGGTGCGGATAGGTGAAGGAAAACGCCGCATCCCGCGCCAGCGCAATCCGCTGGGCAGGTGGCTTGGGCAGGCGCGCCGGGGCGGGGGCAGGCCCCGCCAGCGCTGCCGCCTTGATCGCGTCGAGGTCGACATTCTCGCGCAGGAACGCCGCATAGCCCGCGATGGCGGCTTCCAGATCGGGATGTTCCACCGCCTGGATCAGGCCCAGATGCCGCTCCGGCAGCGCCAGATCGCCGCGCCGGGGCAGGGAGCCGAGCACCTTGATGCCTGCCTTTTCCATCCCCAGCCGGGTCAGCCGCTCATGGCGCGGGCTGGCTACACGATTGAGGATCACCCCGGCAAAGGGCACTTCGGTGTCATAATTCTTGAACCCCAGCGCCGTGGCCGCCGCCGATTGCGCCTGTCCGCCCACGTCTACCACCAGCACCACCGGCCAGCCCATCCGCTTGGCGGTCTCGGCGGAGGAGCCAAAGCCCGACTGCCCGCGCGTCGCCACACCGTCATAAAGGCCCATGGAGCCTTCGCCGACGCAGATTTCCGCCCCCGCAGATTGCGCTGTGACTGCATCCAGCAGGCCGCCGTCCATCGCCCAGGTATCGAGGTTGAAACTGGGCCGTTTCGCCGCCGCCAGGTGAAAGGCCGGGTCGATATAATCCGGCCCGCTCTTGTAAGGCTGCACCACCAGCCCGTCTTCGGCCAGCGCCCTGAGCAGGCCCAGCATCACGGTGGTCTTGCCGGTGCCCGAGGAGGGCGCCGAGATCATCAGTCCGGGAGGGTTCATATTTGTCATGGCCTTAGTCGTCCCCATGGCTCCAGCTCGACCACGGGCTGTCGGCGCTCTGCGGCCGGTAGCGGCGATCGTATTCGGTGGAATAGAGGCAGCTTTCGTCAAAGCCTTCGCCCTTCAGCACCGGTCCAACAAGGATCAGCGCGGTGCGGGAGATTTTCTCGTCCAGCGCATCCTTCAGGGTCTCCAGCGTGGCGCGGATGATCTGCTGATCCGGCCAGCTGGCGCGGTAAACCACCGCCACCGGACAATCCGCGCCGTAATGGGGCGCGAGGCTGTCCACCACATGGTCCAGATTGCCGATCGACAGGTGAATGGCCAGCGTGGCACCGGTACGGGCGAAATTCTCCAGCGTCTCGCCCTCGGGCATCGAGGACGCGCGCCCCGGCGTGCGGGTCAGCACAACCGACTGGCCAAGGCCCGGCAGGGTCAGCTCGGTGCCGAGCGCGGCCGCCGCAGCGGCAAAGGATGGCACACCGGGGGTGACGCTCACCGGAATGCCCTCCGCCTTCAATCTGCGCAGCTGTTCGCCCATCGCCGACCAGACCGACAGATCGCCGGAATGCAACCGCGCCACGTCCTGTCCCGCCTCATGCGCCGCCTTGATCTCCGCCACGATGGCATCCAGATCCATCGCCGCGGTGTTCACGATCTTTGCATCCTCGGGGCAATGGCTCAGGATTTCCTCCGGCACCAGCGAGCCCGCGTAGAGGCACACCGGGCAGGCGGCGATGATGTCGCGCCCGCGTAAGGTCAGAAGATCGGCAGCGCCGGGGCCGGCGCCAATGAAGTGAACGGTCATGGCTCAAGTCTTTCTGCTATGGCCGCGGTGGCAAGCCCATCCGCGGTGACAACTCTCGGGGAAAGAAGGCGCGCGCGCGCGCCCTTCACCCCATGGCGCGCGCCCGCCAGCGCCGCGGCTTCCGCCAGCGACCCGGTGCCGAACCGCGCCTTTATCCTTGGCGAGCAGGTCAATGTCTGCTCCCCGGTTATATCCTGTTCCTGCAATGAAATCACCGGCAGCCCAAGGCTGCGCGCAAACTCCTGCATAGCGGGGGCGTCGGCCTTCTGAGCGATGGAGGCCAGCGCATCCACCCGCTCCCCGGTCAGCGCCAGCGCGGACTGCAAATCCGCCGCCGTGGCCGTGCTGCGGAACCCGATGCCTGCCACCTTCATCGCGTGACACTCCATTGTATGACAGGCCGCGCCCGGCGCCAGTCGCGCATGGTGCCCAGCGGCCCGGCCTCGGCGATCTCCGCTTTCAAGAGATGCCCGCCATGGTCCGCATGGGCGCGCATCAGCAGGGTTTCGGTCTCCAGCGTGACGCCGTTTGCGACCAGCCGGGTGCCTGCGGGCAGGATGTCCCACAGATGATCCAGCAGCGCCTGCGAGCCGCCGCCGCCGATGAACACGCAGGCGGGCATCTCAAACCCGTCCAGCACCTCCGGCGCCTTGCCCAGCACCGCCGTCATCCGGTGATCCAGCCCGAACGCCGCCGCATTGGCGCGGATGTTCGCCAGTCGGCTTTCGCGCGGCTCGAAGGTGATCGCCCGCGCGCTGCGTGCCGCCAGGCACCACTCCACCGAGACGGACCCAGACCCGCCGCCGATGTCCCACAGCAGCTCACCTGCGCGCGGGGCCAGCGCCGACAGGGTCAGCGCCCGAATGGGGCGTTTGGTGATCTGCCCGTCACTGGAAAAGAGGTCATCCGCCAGCCCCGACGCCTGCGGCAGCCCGGGCCGCATGGCCTCGATGGCCATAAGGACCGGCGCTTCTGCCTGCGGCAGATCCCAGGCTTCGGCTGTTGCTTGGCGCAGCCGTTGCCTTGGCCCGCCCAGCCGTTCCATCACATGAAGCCGCGCGTCGGGCTGGCCGTTTGCAGCCAGCCATTGCGCCAGCTCCGCCGGTGCCTTGCCATCGCGCAGGGTGCAGATCACCCGCACGCCCCGGCCCAGCAGCGGCAGCAGCCGCGCAAAAGGTGCGGCATGAAGGCCAAGGCACAGAACCTCCTCCAGCTTCCAGCCCAGAAGATTGGCGGCCAGCGCAAAACAGGATGGCACCGGGTGCGACACCCATTCACCCGCCGCCAGATCCCGCATCAGCGACCCGCCGGCGCCATGCCAGAACGGATCGCCGGAGGCGAGAACAGCGACTTTGCGCCCGCGCATCGCCAGCACCGGCCCGGTTGAAAACGGCACCGGCCAGGGCTGACCCTTGCTGCCGGCCTCCACCAGCTCCAGATGCCGCGGGCCGCCAAAGATCACCTCGGCCTGCTCCAGCGCCTTCCGGCTTGCATCGCTTAAGGAATCCAGTCCATTTTCGCCCAGACCAATGATTGTGAGCCAGTGCTGTGAAAGGCCATCAGACATGACACGCATCCTTCTGCTGGGCGGCACCACCGAGGCCTCGCAATTGGCCAAAACCCTTGCGGAAACTGGCGCGGATGCAGTGTTTTCCTACGCGGGCCGCACCGCCAAACCGGTCAACCAGCCGCTGCCCACCCGCATTGGCGGCTTTGGCGGGATCGAAGGTCTGGCAGCCTACCTGCGCGCCGAAAACATCACCCATGTGGTCGACGCGACCCACCCGTTCGCGGCGCAGATGAGCACCAACGCGGTGCACGCCTGCGAAGCGGCGGGCGTACCGCTCTGCGCCTTTGAACGCCCGGCCTGGCAGGCGGGGGAGGGCGACCGGTGGGTTCAGACGGACAGCATCGAAGGCGCGGTAAATGCTCTGCCGGATTCCCCCGCGCGGGTGTTTCTGGCGATCGGCAAACAGAACCTTGCGCAATTCGCCGCCAAACCGCAGCACCACTATCTGCTTCGGCTGGTGGATGCGCCGGAGGCGGATTTGCCGCTGCCAAACACCACGGTTGAAATCGCCCGCGGGCCGTTTGACGTGGCGGGCGACACAGATCTGATGCAGCGCCACGCCATCACCCATATCGTGGCCAAGAACGCCGGCGGTGCAGGCGCAGCCGCCAAACTCGCCGCCGCGCGCACCCTCGGCCTGCCGGTCATCATGATCGGCAGACCCGAGGTGCCTCAGCGGCCCGTATTGGGCAGCGTGGCAGAGGTGATGGCCTGGCTGTTGCATTCCGCCGCTTAACCCTCAGCCGCGTAGCGGGGGGTGTAAACGTAATGGCCCACCCGCCGCGTGTCGCGGTTGCCGACAATAACCACCGTGCGCATGTCGGCCATCTCGGGCGTCGCATCCTTCAGCGGCACGGTCAGCAGCTCCTGTCCCGGCTTGGTCACGTCGCGGGCAAAGGTGATCAGCGTCTCCGCGCCGCAGGCCTCGCGCAGGATCTCCAGCGCGCGGGCAAACTGATGCGGTCGCGACTTGGAGCGCGGGTTGTAGAACGCCATCGCCAGACCGGCCTCGCCAACCAGTTGCAGGCGTTTTTCAATGAGGCTCCAGGGCTTCAGGTTGTCGCTGAGGTTGATGGCGGCAAAGTCATGCCCCAGCGGCGCGCCGATGGCAGCAGCGGCGGCCAGCATGGCGGTGATGCCGGGCAGCACCTTGATCTCCAGATCCAGCCACTCGGGGTTGCTTTCGGCGTTGTTCTCCAGCGCCTCAAACACAGCGGAGGCCATGGCGAACACCCCTGGATCACCGGAGGACACCACGACAACCCGCTTGCCCTCGGATGCCATTTCCAGCGCATGGGTGGCGCGGTCCACCTCGACCCGGTTGTCGGTGGCATGCAGCGTCAGCCCCTCGCGCGGCGCGACCCGGTTCACGTAGGGGATATAACCAACGATATCCGTGGCCTCATCAATGGCGTCGCGCACTTCCTGCGTTACCAATGCCTCGTTGCCGGGGCCAAGCCCCGCAATCACCACCCAGCCGTTTTGCGATACAGTCATGGTCGGCGCCCCTGTCCGTGAACCAAGACGATAGAGAAATAGGGCACCTCGCCGTCGATCTCCGACAGCTTCTGCACGGTTTGCCCGGGCATGGTGCCGCGTTCGACCAGCCAGGCGTCATCGGCGCGGCCCGCACGTTCCAGGGCGCGGCGCAGCTTGGGCAGGTTGCGGCCGATTTTCATGACGACCAGCGCGTCGGTTTCCGCGGCGCGTTTGGCCAGCTCATCCTCGCTGAGGGTGGCCATCGCCACGGTCAGCACATCATCGCCCCAGGTGATCGGCTGGCCGGAGGCGGTCCAGCAGCCGGACATGCCGGTGATGCCGGGAATGATCTCCTGCGCGGCCCGGCCCTGAAGGCGGGTGTAGAGATGCATATAAGAGCCATAGAGGAACGGATCCCCCTCACAGAGCACCACGACGTCCTCGGTCTGGGCAATCTCGGCCAATGTGTCGGCCCAGCGGTCATAGAACTCCGCCAGCACCCGGTTGTATTCGGGATCGGAGAAATGGATCTCGGTGGTGACCGGGTATTCCATCGCGTGTTCGGTGACGCCGTCTGCCAGCATGCCTTCGACAATCGCGCGGGCCTGGCCCTTGCGGCCGGCCTTGCGGAAATAGGCGATGTGGCGCGCGCCGGAAATCATCCGGTGCGAGCGCAGGCTCATCAGATCGGGATCGCCGGGGCCGAGCCCCGCGCAGATGACTTTGCCCTTCGCAATGGTCATGGCTTACTCTTTCCAGCTCGCCAGCGCGTTCACGGCAGCGACAGTGATTGCAGACCCGCCGAGGCGCCCTTTGACGATCATCGACGGCACTGGCAGATCTTCCATCAGCGCCTCTTTGGATTCCATCGCACCGACAAAACCGACGGGACAGCCGATAATGGCGGCGGGGCGGGGGCAATCGGGGTCTTTCAGCATGTTCAACAGGTGAAACAGCGCGGTTGGGGCATTGCCGATGGCCACGACCGCACCTTCCAGTTTCGGGCGCCAAAGCTCCAGCGCGGCGGCGGAGCGGGTGTTGGACATCTCCTTGGCCAGCTCCGGCACCTTGGGGTCTCGCAGGGTACAGATCACCTCATTGTCCGCGGGCAGGCGCGGGCGGGTGATGCCCTCGGAGACCATATACGCATCGCAGAGGATCGGCGCGCCCTTGGCAAGGGCTGCGCGGGCGGTCTCGGCCATGCCTTGGGAAAACCGCACATGCTCCTCCAGCCCCACCATGCCTGCGGCGTGGATCATGCGGACGACGACAACTTCCTCGTCCTTGCTGAAGCGCGCCAGATCGGCCTCGCGGCGGATGGTGGCAAAGCTTTCGGCATAGATCGCGGCGCCATTGGTTTCATAGGTGTGGAGCATATCAGCTGCCCTCTGTCATAAGGTCTGGAGCGGCGCGTAAGCGGGCGGCGCTCAGGGAGGTGTTTAGCGGGTGATCGGCGGCAGTGCCATTGCGGATCAGGTCAAATTGGTCGTCACCGGTGGCGGTCAGCACCAGATCGGCGGGGCGGGGGTGGGCACAGCCTTTGGCGCAGCCGGAGACATGCAGATGCAGGCCCGCAGGCACCGCAGGGGCCAGATCGCGGGCCAGAGCGCGCGTCGCCGCGCGCGCCTGCGGGCAGCCGGGTGCCCCGGTGCAGGCGCTCACCCGCAGGCGGGGATCCGTTGCATCCAGGATCAGGCCGGGCAGGGGGGGCAGGGTGCTGGCGCCTTCGACAAGCAGCATCCGCCAGGGGGTGAGCCGCAGCGCGCCGTGATCGGCCAGCGCGGCCAACGTGCGGGCAGGCATCTGGCCAAATTCCAAAGCCACCAACAGCCCCTGCGCCGATGCGCCCGGGAGAGGCCGGAGGGAAGACGTTGCGGCACCGACCGTTGCCGCATGCGCCGCAGGGGGGCCGCGGCGCGCAATCAGCCGGTGCATTCTGCCACGCCCCCCGGACGCGCCGCCTTGGTCGAGAAACCAGCGCGCCAGCGCGAGGGCGTCGCCTGCGGCACCGTCAGCCGTGACCGGCAGGCCCCTGTCTGCACCATCGGCGCGCAGGATCAGCCCGTCAGGGCCACGTTCGATGCGGATATCTGCGGCTGTCTCGGCCAGCACGGGCAGGTCACCACAGTCCACGGCAAAGCCGAACTTGCCGGGAAGCGCCAGATCGCGGGCCTCCGTCAGCGCGGCGGCCAGCGTCTGCGCAATCTGGTGGCTGTCGTCGCCTGCGCGCCAGAACGGCGTCAGGGTGATATTGCGACGCGCTTCGGCCTCTGCGTCCTCATCTACCAGACCCAGATCGCCAAGACCTGCGATCAGTGGCAGATGGGCGTCCTCGCGAATGCCGCGCAGTTGCAGATTGGCGCGGGCGGAAATATCGACAATGCCGGATCCACAGCGCTGCGCCAGATCGGCCAGACCACGCGCCTGATCCGGTGTGAGTCGCCCCGAAGGTGCACGCACCCGCACCACCAGCCCGTCGCCCGACAACATCGGACGCAGCGCACCGGGACACCAGCCATAGACTTTGGGCGCTGGGGAGGCGGCTTGCTCAGTCACACCGCGCCCTCCAGCTCGGCCATGATCGAGTTCCGCCGCGTGCTCCACAGGCCGGCATCAAACAGCGCGCGAAAGCGGTCGCGCATGGCAGCCAGCGCGTCGGGGTTCTCGCGCTCCATGAAGTCGACCAGATCCTCGCGGCCCAAAGTGGCCTCGAAATAGAGATCAAAGAGATGCGGCTGCACCACCTGCGCCAGATGGGCAAAGGCCGCCATATGATCCAGCGTCGCCGCGATTTCCGCCGCGCCGCGAAAGCCGTGGTTCATCATCGAGGTGGCCCAATCGGGATTGGCGGCGCGGGCGCGCGTCACGCGGGCGATCTCCTCGCCCAAGCTGCGCGCCTGCGGTTTGTCAGGCCGGGTGGCATCCATGTGGTAGAGCGCCGGTGCCTTTTGGCCGATGCGCGCCATGGCGGCGGCAAATCCGGCCTCATGCGCGGCATAATCCGAGGCCACCAGCAGGTCGGTTTCCGGCAGATCCTGCAGGTGCACAAAACTATCCGTGGTTTGCAGCCGGATCTCCAGGGCCTCGCGGGCATCGGTGATGGTGCCCTTGGCATCAATCGCGTGCGACGACGCATTGAGCCAGGCCTCGCCCGCTGCCGCGCGGGCCGCGTCGCTGTAGTCATCCAGATGCGGGTTCATCGATAGGCCATATTGGCCCGGTTTCGGGCCAAAAACGCGGGGCGTCTGCGCCAGATAGGGATTGTCGCTCGCGCTTTCCTCGCGGCCTGCCAGCGCGGCGGCGGCGGCCTCGAACATCTGCGCCAGACCGGGGAAGACGTCACGGAACAGACCGGAGACCCGCAGGGTGACATCAATGCGTGGCCGGTTCAGCATCGAGAGCGGCAGCACCTCGAAACCGGAGACGCGCTCGGAGCCTTCGTCCCACTTGGGCGCCAGCCCCGCCAGATGCAGCGCCATGGCAAATTCCTCGCCCGCGGTGCGCATGGTGGCCGAGCCCCAGAGATCAATCACCAGCCCGCGTGGCCAGTCGCCATGGTCCTGAAGATGGCGGCGCAGCAGCTCTTCCGCCAGCTTGACCCCTTGCGCCTGCGCCGCGCGCGACGGCACCGCGCGGGGATCCGTGGTAAAGAGGTTGCGCCCGGTCGGGATCACATCCGTACGGCCGCGAAACGGCGAGCCGGAGGGGCCGGGGGCCACCATCTGGCCATTCAGCGCGGCCACCAGCCCGGCGCGTTCCTCAGCGCCGCATTGACCGGTGCCAAAGATATGCAGCCCTTCCCCATATTGGCTTTCCTTGATGTCGCAGACAAAGGCGTCGATCCGGGTGATCGCCTCGGCGGGCGAGGTGTCTGGCGTGAGGCCCAGATCAGCCTCCACGCCTGTGCCCTGCGCCTCGGCCCGGATGCTGTCGATCAGCCGGTCGCGGCGTGCCGGATCCAGTCCGTCAGCGGTGGAATATTCATCAAGCAGGCTTTCCAGCCGCGCCATGCCTGCGGGCAGATTGGTCTGCGCCAGCGGCGGCGGCAGATGGCCCAGGGTGACGGCGCCAATGCGGCGCTTGGCCTGCGCGGCCTCGCCCGGATCATTGACGATAAAGGGATAGGCGACAGGCAGCGGCCCGGTCAGCACCTCGGGCCAGCAGTGCTCCGACAGGGCGACGGCCTTGCCCGGCAGCCACTCCAGCGTACCATGGGCGCCGATGTGGACAATGGCGTCGGACTGGCTGCGCAGCCAGATGTAAAACGCCACATAGGCATGGCGCGGGGTGCGGTCGAGATCGTGGTAATCATCGACGCGGGTTTTCACCTCGCCGCGTTCGGGTTGCAGCGCGATCAGCGCCTTGCCTGCCCGCAACGCCTTGAAGTGAAAGGCACCATCGCGGCAATCCGGGTCTTCCTCAGCGGCACCCCAGGCCTCCGACAGCCTGTCCTGCAACACCTTCGGCAGGGTCGCCAGCGCAGCCCGGTAGCCCTCTAGCGAGATGGTCTGCGTCTCCGCCATCAGCCGCAGGCCGGTGCTTTCCAGCGGTTCCACGACATAGCCCTGATCCCAGAGCTCGCGCAGGATTTCATCGCAGGAGGCCAGCGCATCCAGTCCCACCGCATGGGCCAGATTGTGATCGCGGCCCGGATAGGTGGATAGCACCAGCGCCAGACGTTTGTCGGCATTTGGCAGCTGCGCCAGCCGCAGCCAGCCCTCGATCCGGTCAACGGCTGCGGTGATGCGGCCGGGATCGGCGCGATGGGCAAAGCGGGAATATTGCAGATCCGGGTCTTTCTTGCCCGGCGCCTTGAAGCTGACCAGCCCGGCGAAAATGCGGCCATCCACCTCGGGCAGCACCACATGCATGGCAAGATCGGCCGGGGACAGCCCGCGATCGGCCTCGGCCCAGTCCTTGCGCCGCGCGGTGGACAAGGCGACCTGGAACACCGGACAGCCGGTGGTGGAGAGCGGCGACGCGCTGCCATCGGTGCCCTGCGCCGAGAAGGCGGTGGCGTTCACGATGGCTGCCGGGGCCAGTCCGGGCAGTTTGTCACGCAGCCAGTCCGCGCTGGCCGGTGCCTTGAGGCTGGCAGCAAAGGCGCCATAGGCCGCATAGCCCCGTCCGCGCAGCTCATTGATCAGCGCATCCACCGGGGCGGTATCGGCCGCCGTCAGATAGGAGCGGTAGAAACTCACCAATATGAGGGGTTTGTCCTGCGCCGGCAGATCCGCCAGCACGCCTTTTTCCGGGTCATAGAACCCGTGTTCGGGCGTGCTCTT
This sequence comes from Phaeobacter sp. JH204B, assembly GCF_048055755.1. NCBI lineage: Bacteria > Pseudomonadati > Pseudomonadota > Alphaproteobacteria > Rhodobacterales > Roseobacteraceae > Phaeobacter > Phaeobacter sp. JH204B. The sequence continues at coordinate 72,609 of NZ_JAYMXF010000002.1, read as the reverse complement.
GAGGCCAAGGACCGGACCGGCATAAAGCCCCGCCGCCAGCGACAGCTGGGCAAGTGCCGCCTGTGCCGCCACCGCACCGCCGGCATCACATAGATGCTGGAGCCGGCGCAGAGTTGAAACCGGCAGGGTCGAGAGGGCGTCCAGACGGGCATCTTCGCGCCCGTCAGCCGGCAGGATCGCCAGCGCGATGCCCTTGCGCCGGGCCAGATCCTGTAGCGTGGCAAGCCCGTAGGACCAGTAGCTTTCGCCGCCGATCAGACGTACCAGAACGCCCTTGGCGCCCTCCAGTGTCTGTTCGGCATAGACATCGACCGAGAGCGGGTGTTTCAGCGCCACCAGATTGGCAAGGCGCAGGCTGGGCAGCTTGCCCTCGGCCCGGTGCCAGCCCGCCGCAAAGGCCCCGAGATCGCTGTCGGAGAACGAGAGCACCACAAGGTCCGCAGGCGTCTGCCCCAGATCCTGTGGTGTATCACTCTCGTCGAGGCCGTGGCTTTCGCGGAAGACGACATGCATGGGTCAGGCCTTTGTATTCTGGCAGGCGGCGGGCGCTCTGTGGGCTGCGTCCGAGCCTGGGAGGGTGCGAATGCGCCCGACCGGCATCGGCTCAGGCCCCCAGCTCGGCGCGGATGGCGGCGGCGTCGATGTTGTCATGCTCGGCAATCACCACCAGCTGGGTGCGCCGGGGCATGTCACCCCAGGGCTGGTCATATTGCGCGCGCAGGCGTTCGCCCACGGCCTGAACAAGCATCCGCATCGGTTTTCCTTCCACCGCCACATAACCTTTGACGCGCAGGATATTGCGCTCGCGGGCGAGTTTCACGATGGCATCTTGCAATGCCTGCGGATCGGAAACTTCGCCGAGGTCGACCACGATTGTATCAAAATCGTCATGGCTGTGATCATGGTGGTGATGATCGTGATCGTGGTCGTGATCATCGTCATGGTGGTGATGATGCTCATGGTGCGACGGGCGCGCATCCAGATCGTCTTCGGCCGCGGCCTCAAGTCCCAGAATGACGCGCGGGTCGATCACGCCTTCGGACATCGACAGGATCGGCAGTTTGCGCGGCGCTTCGGCCTCGATCATCGCGCGGGCCTTGTCCAGGCCCTCTTCACCGGCCAGATCGGCCTTCGACAACAGGATGATGTCCGCGCAGGAGATCTGATCCTTGAACAGCTCCGACAGCGGGGTTTCATGGTCGATGCCCTCATCGGCTTCCCGCTGGGCCTGCACCGCATCCAGATCGGTGGCGAACTGGCCCTTGGCGACCGCTTCGGCGTCGGCCAGCGCAACCACGCCATCCACGGTGATGCGCGACCGGATCGCGGGCCAGTCAAAGGCCTTCAGCAGCGGTTTCGGCAGCGCCAGACCGGAGGTTTCGATCACGATGTGATCGGGTTTTTCCGGCAGGTTCATCAGCTGTTCGATGGTGGGGATGAAATCATCGGCCACGGTGCAGCAGATACACCCGTTGGCGAGCTCCATGATGTTCTCCGCCGGGCAGTTCTCATCGGCGCAGGATTTCAGGATTTCACCGTCCACACCGGCGGTGCCAAATTCATTGACCACCACGGCCAGACGCTTGCCCTGCGGGTTCTGCATCAGATGGCGGATCAGGGTGGTTTTGCCCGCACCAAGGAAGCCGGTGATGACGGTGACGGGGATTTTGTTCAGATCGCTCATGGGGTCAGTCCTTGGATAAGGAGGGAGGAGTGGGAGAGGTCGCCGCAGGTGCCGGCGCAGGCGGGATACGGGCGATGGATTGCTTGCGGAACACCACGGGGCGTTCGCGCCAGGGCACCAGACCATCCGTGGTGGCGGCATAGGCGGCAGCGCCGCTCAGGATGTCGGGCACATGTTCGTCGGGATCAAGATCACCGTAGATGTAGCTCCAGCGGGCGTCGCCGCCGCTCAGCACCATGGAACAGCCACGGGTGCAGGCCGAGAGGCATTCGACACCGCGCACCGCAACGCCTTCGGGCAGATCGGCCTCTTGCAGGGCGGCCAGCATACGGGCACCGGGGCGGGGGGCCTCCGGGTCGGTCACCTCGCCGCGACGGCAGGTGGTGCAGATCGTCAATGTTACCTCGGCCATGAGCGCCCTTCACTTGGTTCAGCGAGGGGGCTGCGGGCCAGCGGGGGCGCAAGGGTCGCGCGCGGATCCCAGCCGGTCGCGGAACACCCCGTCCGCCCGTTGCATTTCGTGCGTTGGCAGGTCTCCCGGCTTGCGGATGCCAGGACCTTTTTCGGGTCCTGACGGTCATCCTGCCTTCCCGAGTGGTACTCAGTGGCGTCGGAGACCTCTCCGGTCACGGTCGCGGGGGCGGCTGTGCTTTGACGGACCCTGATGGCCCAACTGTCACATTCCCTCTTCGCCTGCCAAATGGCAGGAACCAACAAAACCCCCTTGCGCCATTGCCCCTGTCTTTGTCAAGAGATGGGCGAACCAGTAGGAGAGCCACAATGAGCGATACGCCCGAGACCGACATTTCCGAAGCAGAAGCGGCACGCCATGCGGCGAAAATGGCCAAGAAGAAGGCCGCCCGCGACCGCATGATGCAGAACAAGGATGGCGAAAAGGGGCTGATCATCGTCCACACCGGTCCGGGCAAGGGCAAGTCCAGCTCCGGATTTGGCATGATCATGCGCTGCATTGCCCATGGGATGCCCTCGGCAGTGGTGCAGTTCATCAAAGGCGCCTGGCAGACCGGTGAACGCACCCTGATCGAGGAGAACTTCAGCGAGCTGTGCCAGTTCTACGCGATGGGCGAAGGCTTTACCTGGGAGACCCAGGACAAGGCGCGCGATATTGCCGCCGCACAGAAGGGCTGGGAGAAGGCCAAGGAGATGATCCGCGACGAGCGCAACGCCATGGTGCTCCTCGATGAAATCAATATCGCGCTGCGCTATGACTACATCGACATTGCCGATGTGGTGGAATTCCTTGAGACCGAGAAACCGCCGATGACCCATGTCGTCCTGACCGGTCGCAACGCCAAGGAAGAGCTGATCGAGATCGCCGATCTGGTCACCGAAATGGGTCAGATCAAACATCCTTTCCGCGACGGCATCAAAGCCCAGAAGGGTGTGGAGTTCTGATCTTCTGACGTGATCGTGACATGAGGCGGAAAGCTCCTGCACTATTTTGCGGGGGCTTTTTTTGTTGGCGGTTGTTGTTCGGATGCGGGGTCAGTGGCAGGCGGTGAAAGCGGACCCGCAGGGCGGGCTCCGGGCCGGGAGAGTCCGAATTCTTGAAATTTATCTCGATTTTCCACGGTGAATTTACGGCTGTGTAACGCACAAGGTTTAGGCAGGTCACCTACACAAGTAGCGATGGGAAATCACTTTGACGTTCATGGACAGCCGGATCGAAGCGCGCCCGCTCAGGGGAGAGGCTCCCTTTGCGCTCAATGAAGTATTCTACTCCAGAACGGATGGCCGTGGGGTTATTCAAATCGGAAACGAGATTTTCCGGCGGGTGTCAGACTACCCGTGGGGCGATCTGATCGGAGCGCCACATAAGATCATCCGCCACGAGGATATGCCGCGCGGGGTGTTCCAGCTGTTCTGGGAGACCATCCAGGCCGGCGATTTCTTTGGCGGCTACATAAAGAACAAGTCCCGCGATGGGCTGCACTACTGGGTTTATGCAGTTGTTGTCCCCTGCGAAGAGGGGTTTCTTTCGGCGCGGATCAAACCGACCAGCAAACTGTTTGATAAGATTGCACAAGGCTATGCGGATCTGCTGAAAGCCGAGCAGGACGGCGGGCTCAGCCCTGAGGAAAGCCGTGACAGGCTGCTGGACTGGTGTCGTGAACTGGGTTTTGAGAACTACCAGCAGTTTGCCGCCAACGCGCTGGCAGATGAGCTGGCGGCCCGCGATCAGGGGATGGAAAATGCGCCTGATCTGGCGATTGAACGCCTGCGGACCATGCTCGCAAACTCGGATGTTCTTGCAGAAGAAACCCGTGGTCTGATCGACGATTTTGCGGCGATGCGCACCATTCCCCACAACCTGCGGGTCCTTGCGTCGCGGATTGAACCGTCGGGCGGCCCGGTGACCGTGCTGTCACAGAACTACGGGTCCATCTCGCAGGAGATGTCGAACTGGTTCGCCACCCATGTTATGGGCAAGGACAGCAATTTTTCAAAGATCAAGGGGCAGGTCAGCCAGAGCCTGTTCGTGGCAGGCGTCGTACGTATTTTCAGTGAATGCAGCAAGCAGCTTCAAAGCGAAAATCATGCAGTGCTGGGTGAGGAGGGCCGGGCGCATGAGCAATCGCTGCTGCGGGCGCTAGCCATGGTACAGGAAGAACATGCTCGCACACAGCTGTCGGATGTGAACCGCGAGGCGGAGCGGATCACCAAGATCTGCGAAAACATGCAGCGCCAGCTGCTGGGGCTGAGTTCGACGCGGGTGCTGTGCAAAATCGAAAGCGCGCGGCTTCCCGAGGATGGTCATTCCCTGTCTGACATCATCGACCAGCTGGGACGATTCCAGCAGCGTATCTCGCAGCGGCTTCAGCACATCAGCAAGCTGTGCTCCAACGATCCGTCGCCCGCAGATCAGACCGCATGAGGCGCGGGAGATCCTTGGGTCGTGCCGGGACATAGCACCGGCAGGCCGCGCCGGACGAAGGCCGCTGCGGATTGTTGACCGAAGGAATATGGCAACGCTTGCTCACCCCGGGCATTGCCGCTCTTGCTGCCAACAATGTCAGCCCCTCTGACCAAATGTTTCGCGTGCGAAACAATCGGACAGGGGGGCTGATACTTTTTGTAGGCGTTGCGCAGGCTGCGGGCGCATAGGGCTGGGAGGTGTTGCCGCAGGGTTAAGCCGCGCAGGCTGAAACGAGCTGAGGCGCGCCTGCTCTGCAACTGGCCCTCAGGCGGTCAGATCGGCGGCCCTTGCACGGATATAGCCGTCAACCGCGGCGCGCTCCTCCTCGGTCAGGCGCAGGGCGAGTTTGGTGCGGCGCAGGAGGTAATCCTCGCCGGTGCGGACCCATTCGCGGGCAATGGTCCAGTCGAGTTCACGCGCGGTGATGGTGGCGCCAAAAGCCTGGCCAAGATCCTCGGCTGAGGTTGCCTCGCCCAATACGTCCCAGGCCTCGGTGCCATAGGCGCGGATCAGGCGGCGGGTCGCGTAGGGGCTGAGGAAGGGATAGTCCTGCGCCAGTTTCGCGGTGAGTTTCGCCACATCGCCGACCGGGAAATCGCCGCCGGGCAGGGCGACACCTGCGGTCCAGTCGCGGGGGAGGTCGGGAAACTGGGTGCCGATTTTCTCCAGCGCGGCCTCGGCCAGTTTGCGGTACGTGGTGATCTTGCCGCCAAAGACATTCAGCAGCGGCGCGGCAGTGTTGTCCAGCGTCAGCACGTATTCGCGCGTGGCAGCGGTGGCCGAGCTGGCACCATCGTCATAAAGCGGACGCACGCCGGAATAGGTCCAGACGATATCGTCACGGCTGAGCGGATTGGCGAAATACTGCGAGGCGAAATTGATCAGGTAATCCTGCTCCTCGGGCGTGCAGGTCGGGGCGGTTTCGGGATCCGGGTGGTCGGCATCGGTGGTGCCGATCAGCGTGTAGTCCTCTTCGTAGGGAATCGCGAAGATGATGCGGCCATCGGTGCCCTGAAAGAAATAGCAGCGCCCGTGATCGTAGAGCTTCGGGACCACGATATGGCTGCCGCGCACCAGCCGTACGCTTTCGCGGCTGTTCTGGCCCAGTTTCTGGCGCAGCACATCGGCAACCCATGGGCCGCCGGCATTGACCAGCATCTTTGCGCGCCGTTCGAAGGTCTCGCCGGTGGCGATATCCTGAAGCTGGATCACCCAGTGGTCATCGCCACGCCGGGCGCCGGTGACCTTAGTGCGGGTCATGATCTCGGCGCCGCGGGCCTCGGCGTCGCGGGCATTCAGCACCACAAGACGGGCGTCTTCAATCCAGCAGTCGGAATATTCAAAGGCGGTCTTGAACTTCGGGTCCAGCGGGCGGCCTGCGGGGTCGCTGGCGAGATCCAGTTTGGAGGTGCCGGGCAGGATGCCGCGTTTGCCGAGGCTGTCGTACATGAAAAGGCCAAGGCGGATCAGCCAGGCGGGGCGGCGGCCCTTCATCCACGGCAGAAAGGTGGTCAGCAGTTTCGACGTCGGCGTGGTGTTGTCAAAGCGCATGTCCTTGTGGAAGGGCAGGACAAAGCGCATCGGCCAGGAGATATGCGGCATCGCCTTCAGCAGCACCTCGCGTTCGATCAGCGCCTCGCGGACCAGACGGAATTCGAAGTATTCAAGGTAGCGCAGGCCGCCGTGGAACAGTTTGGTGGAGGCCGAGGAGGTGGCGGAGGCGAGGTCGTTCATTTCGGCCAGCGCCACCGACAGGCCGCGCCCTGCGGCGTCGCGGGCGATGCCGCAGCCGTTGATGCCGCCGCCGATGATGAAAAGATCGGTGATCTGGTCTTGCGCGTGAGTATCAGGCATTTTCGCTACTTTCGTTTTCGCCAACCCAGAGGATTTGCGTGTCCGCAGCCTCGGCTGCGCGGGAAAATTCAGGGGGGACGGGGCGGTCGGTGATCACCACGTCAAGATCGGCAACATCGCAGATGCGGACCGGGGCGGTGCGCTCGAACTTGCTGCCGTCGCAGACCAACACCCGTTTGCGGGCGTTCTTCAGGATGGCGCGGGCAACCGAGACTTCGCGTGCATCATGGTCGAGAATGGCACCGTCGGCGTCCATGGCCGAAGCGCCGATAACGGCGATATCGACCTTGTAGCGGGCGATAAATTCCAGCGCGTCCTCGCCCACGATGGCGCCATCGCTTTGCCGGATGGCACCGCCGACAAGTATCAATTCCTTACTCTCATCCTCCATCATCATATTGATAATGTTGATATTATTGGAGAGGACCGTGAGGCCGCGATGGCCGGAGAGCGCGCGCGCGACCTGTTCGGTGGAGGTGCCGATATTGAGGGTGATGGCGCAATTGTCAGGGATCAGATCAGCGGCAAGGGCCGCCATGGCGCGTTTGCCGCGGGCGTTCAGCTTGCGCCGTTCGGCGTAGTCGCGGCTGGCGCCACTGCTGCTGCGCACCGCGCCGCCGTGTACGCGGGAGAGTGCGCCACGGGCGGCCAGATCGCGCAGGTCGGTGCGGATGGTTTGTAATGAGACGCCAAAGCGCTGGGCGAGGTCCTCGACCTCGACCCGGTCCTGCCGGGTCAGCAGGTCCAGAATTGCCGTTTGTCTTTCGGTTGCGTCCATAGCCAGTCCTCTCGCAGGCTTATCTAGGCCTTCGATTGCGAAAAGTCACGAGTTATTTTCGTTTTGCTTTCGTTTTGCTTTCTGCTGGGGCGCGTCAGGGGATTGGAACCAGATGATTGTCCCAGGCGAGATCGGCCCGGCCCAGATGGGTCAGCGTGCCGTCGCGGATCGTGCTGACCTCACCGGCGCCGGTGGTCACGATAAAGCCCGCGCCCGCGCCAGTGAGTCCGCAGACGTCGGCCAGCCGGACCTCATGCAGCAGCGCGCCGCTGGCGCAGTCGGCGATCTGCACCACGCCGCCGCGTGGCGAGGTGACGGCGATCTGTGTTCCATCACGGGAAAAGGCGAGGGAGCCGCCATAGCCATCAAGATTGCGCAGGCGGGGGTCATCCTCGGCCATCAGGCGGGGGGCGGAGCCGGGATTGTGCAGGCCGATGATTGGCAGATCGGCGCCGGCATCGCCCTGCCACTGCATCGCAAAGCCGACGGTGCCGGAGGCGCTGATGGCAAGGTGGCGGATCGAGTTCAGGCGCATGTCGGCGTTCAGGATCAGCTGATCGTCCAGGGTGCCATCAAGGCTGAGGTAGCTGAGGTTGGGCTGCATTGTTGCGAGGTTCAGCTTTGCGCGGCCGCTGTCGGGGTGGGTCTGGATGCCGCCGTTGGCCACCACCAGACTGTGCTGGCCGTCAGGGCTGGTGCGCAGGCGGATATCATGCGGTCCGATCCCGCCGGAGGCATGATCGCCAATGCGGCGGTAGCCCGCGCTGGCGTCCCAGATCCCGATGCGACCATCGCCACTTTCATAGGCGTTTTCGGTGGTGAACAGATAGGCGCCGTCCGGTGAGAAGACGCCGTGGCCGTAGAAATGATGCCCGGTCGGTGGCGTCAGCCGCGCCAGTGCCGCGCCGTTGCGGCAGTCGATCACATCCGCGAACTGACCGGGGCGGCGGGCAAAGGCGACGGCTTCGGGGCGGCTCGGGTGTGCGGCTGCGGCATGGCCACGGGCGGGCAGGGCGTGGCGGAACAGGATGGCGCCGCTGCGGTCCAGACCGGCGAGGAGGAAGCTGCCATCGGGGGGTTTACCGGCGGCGAGATAGGCCGGGTGGCCAAGGTCGGCCCAGCTGGCATGCGGGGCCATGCCTGCGGCGAGTAGACCGGCGAGAAAGCCGCGACGGGAGGGGCCTGCCATGGATCAGTCCCCGTCGAGCGAGTTGAACCCGGCAGTGACGCCAAGGGCCGCGCCCAGCCGGGTGGAGATCAGGTCGCGCAGGTCGTTGATATCCTGCTGTAGGGCTTCGATGCGAAAGCGGCGGGCGGGATCGGCAACCCCGGCCAGGGACGGATCGTCCAGCGCGGAGGCGCGTTTCAGCGCCTTGGCAAAGCCTGCGTCGATATCCTGCATCAGCGCGGGGTCGCCCGCCGCAAGGGCAAGGGCAAGCGGTTCCATCGCGGCGAGGTTCAGCGCGATATGGCGCTGGCTGCGGGCTGAGCGGCGGGCCTCGGCGCGGTTGGGGCGGGGGGCGTCGAACTGGCCCAGCGGACGGCCCAGCCGCATGTCGGAGAGCACCTGAAACCCGGTGGTGAGGGTTTTGAACAGCTCCTGCCGGATTTCCGCCTGGGACCGGTAGCGATAGCCCGGCCCGGCGGTCACCAGCGTTGCGGCATAGCTGTTGTGCCAGTCGTTGCGGATCGCGGCACTGGTGCGGGCGATATCGCTGGTGATGGCGGCCACCAACGCGCAGCGTTGTGCGGCGCTGCCTTCGGTCTGCATGTCCGCATCGAACAGCAGATATTCCAGCGCATAGAACCCGCGCAGGGCCACCGATTGGCTGGCAAAGATCTCGGGGGTGGTCAGCTCTTCGCGCGGGGTTTCGGTGACGGCGCGGCGCAGGGTGCCGGGGATCTTGTTGCGGCTGTCGGGCCAGAAGGCGAGGGCAAAGGCACGATTGTCGGTTTCGGTGGGACCAAAGCGCAGATGGCTGACTTTGATCCAGGCATCAAAGGCACGGCCAAAGGCATCGCGCAGGGCCGGATCATCCGGGGTGCAGTGGCGGGCGCTGACCTCGGCCAGGGTGGCGCTGCGGGCGGCCAGCTCGTCAAAGCCGGGGAGGATGTGGTGGGTCAGGATCCAGTCCACCTGAAGCGCGCGGCTGAGCGACGCGGGCGGCAGCTCCGGCGCGGTGATCTGAAGCGGCGGCGCGGTCTGGGCCAGCAGCGGCGGCGCGGGGAGGGTTGCGCCAAGGGTTGCGGCCAGAGCGAGACCGGTGAGGAGCGCGCGGTAGCGGCGCGATGGCGCGGGGGTGGCGTTGGGGGATGCGGGCATCAGAGCGACTCCAGAAAGCGGATCAGATCGGCGCGGTCTTCGGGCGCAAGGCCCACCACGGTGTCTCGGGCGGATTGGGCTTCGCCGCCATGCCAGAGGATTGCCTCCAGCAGGGTGCGGGCGCGACCATCATGCAGGAAACCTGCGCGGGGATTGACCTGCTGCACCAGCCCCAGCCCCCAGAGCGGCGCGGTGCGCCATTCGCGCCCGGTGGCGCGGGCTTCGGGGCGGTTGTCGGCAAGGCCGTCGCCCATGTCATGCAGCAAGAGGTCGCTATAGGGCCAGATCAGCTGGAAGCTCTGCGCGGGTTGCGCCTCCAGCCGGTTGGTGACGAATTTCGGTGTATGACAGCTGGTGCAGCCTGCGCCGTAGAACTGCGCCTTGCCGCGCAGCACGGCGGGGTCTTCCGGGGTGCGGCGCGCTGGCACGCCGAGGTTGCGGTTGTAGAAGGTGACCAGATCCATATTGGGCTGGTCGATCTCGGTCTCGCGGATGTCCGCGCCGCCATGGGGCGCGCTGCGGCAGCTGGTCTGCGCGGTGGTGCAATCGCCTGCATGGGCCGGAAACAGCGGCGTGGAGATGCCGATATCGCCGGAGAAGGCGGCGGCGGATTGTTCATGCACCGTGGGCTGCCCGGCCTTGTAGCCAAAGCGGCCGAGCATGATCTGGTTGTGTTCCACCGACCAGACCAGATTGGCGCGCCCGGAAATGCCGTCGCCGTTGCTGTCATCCTCGTCGGCGCCCGCCAGAATGTCGGCGGCCGGGATCGCCTCCAGCAGGCCGAGGCCGATCATGCTGGGGGCGACGCGGGGGGAGAGCATGGCATCGGGGTGCAGCGGGCCATAGCCGAGGGTATTGGCGCTGTACTCGGGGCGTTGCAGGGTGGCGGTCTCGCCGCCTGCAAGTGCGATGGTGTCTTCGGTGTAGGTGACGCCGAGGCGGTATTCCGGGGCGATGCCGGGGGCGGAGAAATCCTGCATCTGGCCGCCATAGGTCGGCTCTGGCGCGGTGCCGATATAGTCGGCGATGGTTTGCATCTGCTCTGGCACCGGGCCGGGAACAGAGACGCGCAGGAACATCGTGGTCGAGGCATAGTCCGGCCTATCCGGCACATGGCCGCGCCCGTCCTTCAGGTGGCAGCGCTGGCAGGCGCGGGAATTGTAGAGCGGGCCCAGCCCGTCGGAGGCGAGGGTGGAGGCGGGGGAGAAGACCCAGATTTTCTTGAACAGCCCGTTGCCGAGCTTGAATTCCAGCTCTTCCTCAAAGCTGAGATTGGCGCTGTGCTGCGAAAACGCCTCGTCATCGGTGCGGGCGCGGACGGTGGCGGCCCCTGCGGGCAGGGCCTCATAGGGTTCGGTCTGGTCGAACTGATCTGCCGGGCGGGTGACGGCGCGGATGCGGGTCTGTTCCTGGGCGGTGCGGGGAAGGGGGGCGAGATGCGCGTCAGTCAGAATGTCAAAGGGGGAGGATTGGCGCGCCGTGGTATTGGCAACATCCCCGGTGAGGGTCTTTGACAGCGGGGTGGCCTGCGGATTTGCCGAGGCGGGCGCAAGCGGCGCGGCCAGTGCGATCAGGCTGAGCCCCACCACGAGGGAGGGCAGGTGCGGACGGCAGGGCGGCGGGACAACTCGCATACGGGCAGGACAACTTTTCTTGGGCGGGCGCTGTGCCTCCTTTCCATGGATAGGGGGAACCGCAGCTGGCATCAACTCTTGCCGGGGCACTAAAGTGCCCCGGTGGGCCGGGGCGGGTCCGGGGGGCAGCGGACTGGCGGGCCGACCCCCGGATAGAGGGGCCACGCGATGCGCGGCCCCTGCCTGATCAGTGCTGCTGGCGCAGTGTTTGCGGGGTTACTGGAAAACCGCCGATGGGTTGTCGAGCGAGTCGGAGCCTTCGATGGCGACGCCGTCGAGGTCCAGCGCGGTGACCACCCGTTCGATGGAGCGGGTCTGATCGACCAGACCGTTGACGCCGCCCATGATCAGCGCCTCGCCGGCCTCATTGCCCTGTTCCAGCATCTGGTCGTAGGAGAAACCAGCCTCGGCTGCGGTTTTGATCTGACCCAGCGCACGCATGGTGGTCGCAAGCTTGCTGCGCATTTCAGCGTCCAGCGCCGGGTCGATATCCTGCACCAGATCGGAGAGCGAGGCGCCGGAGACCAGGCTGCCATCGGCGCGGATATATTCGCCGAGATAGACATTCTGCACGCCCAGACCGTCGTAGTAGTGGCTGTTGTGGGTATTGTCGGAGAAGCAGTCATGCTCTTCCTCGGGGTCGTTCAGCATCAGGCCAAGGCGCATACGTTCGCCTGCGGTCTCGCCGTAGGAGAGCGAGCCCATGCCGGTCAGCATGGCGGTGATGCCTGCGTTTTCGTCCGACAGAAGCGTGGTTCTGGCCTCGCCTTCGCTGTCCCATTGCGCGGCCATCCATTGCAGATCGGAGATCAGCAGATCGGTCGCCGCCTTCAGGTAGTCGCCCCGGCGGTCGCAGTTGCCGTTGGTGCAGTCCTCGCCTGCGGCGAAATCGGTCCAGGCGCGGGTGCCTGCGCCATGGTCGGTGCCGTTCAGGTCCTGCCCCCAGAGCAGGAATTCGATCGCGTGATAGCCGGTGGCGACATTGGCCTCGACGCCGTCGGCCTCATGCAGGGTGGTTTCCAGCAGGTCGGGGGTGATGGTGCTGGCGTCGATGCTGGTGCCGGACAGCTCAAAGCTGGGATTGGCGATGATGTTCAGCGCGGCGAGGGTGTTTTCATCGGTCGGACCGCCATAGCTGGCATCGACATAATCAATCAGGCCTTCATCCAGCGGCCAGGCGTTCACCTTGCCCTCCCAGTCGTCAACGATGGCATTGCCAAAGCGGAATACCTCGGACTGCTGATACGGCACGCGGGCGGCGAGCCAGGCTTTGCGGGCGGCTTCCAGCGCCTCGGCGGAGGGTTCAGCGATCAGGCTGTCCACGGCTGTTTGCAGGGTTTTGGCGGTTTCAAGGCTGTCCTGGTATTTGGCCTGGGCAATATTTGCGTAGGTGGTCAGCACCTCAGCCTTGTCGGCCGCAAAAGCGGGAGCCGCAACTGTGGCGAGCGCTGCAACAGCGGTGCCTGCGAGGAAATGCGATGTCATCTGGTTGGTCCTTAGGTGATCGTCGAAACGGGTAAAGTGGAACGGGTTAAGCGACGGGTGCCGGTCGGCGCCGGACCGTCAGTGAAGAGTTGCCGACAGCGGGGTGAGCGGTGCCGGATGCGCGGAGGGGCGGGCCTGCCGATCCGCGAGCTGGTCGAGTACCAGGCCGATCTTGGCGGCGAGAACGGTGGCGCGCTGCGCCTGTCGGGGCTGCACGATCAGCGCGGCAAAGAGATTGGCATCCTCATATTCGCCACGCGCGGCAGCGGCGACCAGATTGGCAAAGCAGTTTTCGTCAGCGCCAAGGCAGGTGCAGGTCATCCCGTGGCGCACCAGCGGGCGGCGGCCTTCGGTCACGCAGAAGTTGCAGAGGCGGCCAAAATTCTCATAGGTCTGACGGCCAAGAACCGGGCCAAGCAGGTCTTGCAGCTGGTGGCGCAGGGCGATGCGGGTTTCGGCCCCGCTGAACCAGTGGCGCAGTTGGCGAACGACCATGGCTTCCAGGGCGGGCAAGTCGGTCAGCAGACCAACAGTGGCCCCGCCCCGTGAGACCGCAGATGCGGCTGTTGCAGTATTGGAAATCATTTTGTCAGGATCAGCTTTCCGGCGCGGGTGATCCGCAGGCTGTAGATCTGGCCGTTGAGCAGAATGCGGGCCTGGTTCCCGCCACGGGCCAGTTCCTCGGCGTGGTAGGTTGGGAAGACTTCGGTGGCCGCAGTTGTCGTGGTGGTGGCGTGGTCAAAATTCATCTGGTTCATCAGGGTCACCCGTTTCTGTTTTCCGACCGATCCAGATACCACTCCAGGCAAAACCCCTGATCGCCGCGCGGCAGCCCGTAGGCGTTCAGGCTGTGCGGTATGCTCCGACCCTCGGCGGGGCGGTGGCGCAGGGAAAAGAATTGCAGAAGAAACGACACTGGACGATCTCGGTTGAATTGCTATCAGTCGGGCTGGCTGCACAATCACAGGTTGGCTGAACTGCGCTAAACCTGACCGATTTAATCGGAATCGTCAACCTGACTTTTTTAGTCAGATTAAGGTTTTTTGCGCGCCTTGATATTTTTCAGCGCGCATGTGTGGGTGGTGGCGGTGCTGGGCGGAATGGCCCGCATCTGACGAAAAAGGCCGCTCCCGGTGGAGCGGCCTTGGTCTTTGTCACGGGGCGCGGCCCTGAGAACAGTCGCGGGTGCCAGAGAAGCGCTCCTGCCAGTCTTCGCGCTGTTCGTCGGTGATCTTGGCAAAGAGCACCTCCGGCACGGTGAAGGCATGACCTGCGGGCAGCGCGCTGAGGGCGGCGGCCACATCGTCGGGCCAGCTGCGATCCTCGGTCTGAAGGGCGGCCAGCAGACGCTCGGTCGCGTCGGGGATGAAGGGGGCGGACAGCACCGCATAGAGCCGGATCAGGTTCAGCCCCAGACGCACCTGAGCGGCGGCCTGATCGGGGTCGGTTTTGAAGACGGACCAGGGGGCTACGGATTGCAGGTATTCATTGCCTGCGACCCAGATCGCCCGCAGCTCCTGCGCGGATTTGCGCACATCCATGGCGGCCATATGGCCCTCATAGGCGGTGACGCGGGTGCTGATTTCGTCAATCAGCGCCTGTTCGGCTTCGCCGTAGTCATTGCCTGCGGGAACCGCCTCGCCGTATTTGGAGCGGCAGAATTTTGTGATGCGGCTGACAAAGTTGCCCAGCACGTCGGCCAGATCCTTGTTCACCGATTGCTGGAAGTTCTCCCAGGTGAATTCGGAATCACTGCTTTCCGGCGCATGGCTCAGCAGCCACCAGCGCCAGTAATCGGCGGGCAGGATGTCCAGCGCCTGATCCATGAACACACCGCGCCCCTGCGAGGTGGAGAACTGGCCGCCGTCATAGTTCAGGTAGTTGAAGGATTTGAGGTGGTCGACCATCTTCCACGGCTCACCCGAGCCAAGGATGGTGGCCGGGAAGGAGAGGGTGTGGAAGGGGACGTTGTCCTTGCCCATGAACTGGACGTATTTCACATCCTCAGCGCCCTTGTCGGTGCGCCACCAGCGTTCCCAATCGGCGTCGGTCTTGCCGTTGGCGTCGGCCCATTCCTTGGCGCAGGCGATGTATTCGATGGGGGCATCGAACCAGACGTAGAACACCTTGCCCTCCATGCCGGGCCAATCTTCATCGCCTTTCTTGACCGGGACACCCCAGTCGAGATCGCGGGTAATGCCGCGGTCCTGAAGGCCGTCGCCGTCATGCAGCCATTTCTTGGCAATCGAGGTGGTGAGGACCGGCCAGTCCTTCTTGGAGTCGATCCAGGCATCCAGCTGGTCCTTCAGCTGCGACTGGCAGAGGTACAGGTGCTTGGTCTCGCGCACTTCCAGATCGGTGGAGCCGGAGATCGCGGAGCGCGGGTCGATCAGATCGGTCGGGTCCAGCTGCTTGGTGCATTCCTCGCATTGGTCGCCGCGCGCCTTCTCATGGCCGCAGTTGGGGCAGGTGCCTTCGATATAGCGGTCGGGCAGGAAGCGGCCGTCGGCGTGGGAATAGACCTGTTTTTCGGTCACTTCTCGGATCAGACCCTGTTCGGCCAGCTTGCCTGCGAAATGCTGGGTCAGCGCATGGTTCTGCGCACTGGAGGAACGGCCGAAGTGGTCAAAGCTGAGGCCAAACCCCTTGGCAATACCGGCCTGGACCTCGTGCATTTCGGCACAGTATTCCGCCACCGGCTTGCCTGCCTTGGCGGCGGCCAGTTCGGCGGGGGTGCCGTGTTCGTCGGTGGCGCAGAGGAACATCACCTCATGGCCGCGCGCCCGCTGGTAGCGGGCATAGAGATCTGCGGGCAGCTGACTGCCGACCAGATTGCCCAGATGCTTGATCCCGTTGATATAGGGGATCGCCGAGGTAATGAGAAAGCGCGCCATATCATCCATCCAACTAAAGCTCTGCTGGCCCGTCTAGCGCATGGCGCTGCCGCCGAAAACCCCGTGGTGCGCTTTGCCGCCATTTTCCCGTATCGGGTCGCGGCGGGCTAGCGGCGCTCGCGGGAGCGTTTCAGCAGGCGGCCTATGGTGAAGGAGGTGCGCGGCGCATAGACATAGCGTGTGCGATCCTCGGGGGCGGGGCGGGCGCGCATCCGCAGCAGGCCAAAGACGATCAGCCCAAGGTGGCCCACGGCGACAAAGGCAAACAAAGCGCCGGGACCGTAGTTTTCGATCAGCGCCGAGGTGATCAGCGGCGAGGCGATGGCACCAAGGGCGTAGAAGAACATCAGCGCGGCGGAGAGTTCGACACGCTGCTGCGAGGTGGCAAAGTCGTTAGCGTGTGCGGCCGAGACCGAGAAGATCGGCATGGTGGTAAAACCGAAGAAGGCGGCAGAGGCCATCACCGCCAATGTGCCCATGCCGCTGGCCGCCATGGTGACGCCACAGGACAGGATCGCCACCACCGACAGCCAGATCAGAACCCAGCGGCGGTCGTATTTGTCGGCCAGCCAGCCGAGCGGATATTGCGCCAGCGCGCCGCCCAGAACAAAGGTGGCGAGGAAGAAGGCGATCTGGCCGACCTCCAGACCGACCTCCTGACCGTAGATCGGCCCCACCATACGGAAGGAGGCTGAACTGAGCGCGGCGACGA
Source organism: Phaeobacter sp. JH204B (assembly GCF_048055755.1). Classification (NCBI taxonomy): domain Bacteria; kingdom Pseudomonadati; phylum Pseudomonadota; class Alphaproteobacteria; order Rhodobacterales; family Roseobacteraceae; genus Phaeobacter; species Phaeobacter sp. JH204B. The sequence goes on along the minus strand of NZ_JAYMXF010000002.1, from coordinate 56,307 downwards.
TCACCCCCGCGACGGCGAGTGGCGAGCAGGCCCAGGCCAGTTTCGGGCGCAGGCGCGGGGCGTCGGGGATCTCCGGCTGGCTCGCCTTGGTCATGGTGAGTGGCAGCAGCGCGGCACAGCAGAGGATGGCCAGCAGGTTGTAGGACACGTAGGAGGCTGGCGGCAGCACCGCGATCAGTAGCTGTGCCGCGAGCGAGGCGGAGAGATCCGCGATCCGGTAGGTGCCCATGGCGCGGCCACGGCTTTCATTGGTGACCTTGGCGTTCAGCCAGGCTTCGATCACCGTGTAGCAGCCCGCAACGCAGAGGCCGGAGGCCATGCGCATCACGGCCCAGGCCATTGGATCCTCGGTCAGGGTATGGCCGATCAGCCCCATGGCGCCGAGCGCGGTACAGACGGCAAAGGCGCGGCTGTGGCCGACATTGCCCATCAGGCGCGGCACCCACCAGCAGCCGACAAAAAAGCCAAGGAAATGCGCCGAGCCGAGAAAGCCGATCTGCTCCTTGTCAAAGCCAAGCGTCAGGCCAGAGATCGCGTCCAGCGGGCCAACGCCGCCGGTCGACAGTTGCAACAGGATCACCGAAAGAAACAGCGCCGCAAAGGAAATCATCATCCGCATAATGGCCAGTCATGACCGCTGCGCCGCGGGATTGCACGGGTGTTTCCGACATTTGCCGGTCAGGAATGTCGTATTGTGCAGCGGCGCGGCAGATTTGCCGCGCAGGCCTGTCAGGCGCGGGTTATTCCGGTGCAGGTCGTTCCGGCGCAGGTGGGCTGCGGGTCAGTCGTCGCGCTGGGCGATTTCGCCGCCGGCCTTGCTCCATGCGGTAAAGCCGCCCTCAAGGTGCATCACCGGTCCGAGCCCCATCTCCATCGCCGCCTTGGCGGCCAGCGCGGAGCGCCAGGCGCTGGCACAGTAGAAGACATAGGTCTTGTCCTGATTGAACACCGGTTTGTGGTAGGGGCTGTCCGGGTCGATCCAGAATTCCAGCATCCCGCGCGGGCAGGAAAAGGCGCCTGGAATCATGCCGCTGGCCTGCAATTCGCGGATATCGCGCAGGTCGATGAAGGCATAGGCGTCATCATGGATGGCCTCTTTTGCGGTCTCCACGGACATGGTGTCCACGACGGCGTTGGCCTCGTCAAGGAGCGCCTTGACGCCTTTTGTGATGGTTTGCGGCATGCTGTGCTCCCTCTGGCTGTCAGAGGCACAGGCTGCCGGGTTTTGCGCGGGGTGACAAGCACCGCTTGTCCGGTATCAGCCGGTATTTACCACTTGTAAGGGATGGCATCGCCCCCGTCGGCGATCCAGGCATCAAAGCCGCCTTTCAAAAAGACCACCCGCTGCAATCCCATTTCCAGCGCGGTGCTGGCAGCCAGGGCCGACCGCCATCCGTTGTCACAATAGAAGATGAAGGCCCGATCCTCGGCAAAGACCGGTTTGTGGTAGGGGCTGGAGGGATCAATCCAGAACTCCATCAGGCCGCGCGGGCAGGACAGGGCGCCGGGGATGACGCCGGTGCGTTCAACTTCGCGGATTACCCGCAGGTCGACAAACAGGCTGTCGTCACGGCCATGCAGATCTGCCGCCTCTGCCGGGGAAATCGACACCACGATGGCTTCAGCTTCTGCGATCAGGTCTTTGTAGCTTTTGGACATAGAGAACGTCATGTTGTCACTCTCCTTTTCTAGATTTGCGACAATTTTAATCATATCATATCCATCGTGTTTCACGTCTGGATTGTGCATGAAAGGTTAACGCCCTGATGCACGACGGAGGCGATCTGGTTGCACTGGGCCGCGGGTGGGCTAGGGTCTGTTGCGAGTTGCAACACGAAGGATCTGCGCGAAATGAAAAAGAACCCGCTTGGCCGCACCGGTATGGAGGTGTCGCGTATCTGTCTTGGCACCATGACCTTTGGCACCCAGACGGATGAGTCTGACGCCCATGCGCAGATCGACCTGGCGCTGGCGGCGGGGGTGAATTTTCTGGATACCGCCGAGATGTACCCGGTGAATCCGATCAGCGCCGAGACGATCGGGGACAGCGAGGCGATCATCGGCAATTGGAATGCCCGCAGCGGGCGGCGCGGGGATTACATCCTGGCGACCAAACATTCCGGCGAGGGGTTGCAGGCGGTGCGCGATGGCGCTGCGATCACCACAGAGACCATTCCGGCCACCATCGAGGGATCGCTGCGGCGGCTGCAGACGGATTACATCGACCTCTATCAGTTTCACTGGCCCAATCGGGGCAGCTACATGTTCCGCAAGAACTGGCAATATGATCCGGGTGGCGATGACCGGGCCGAGGTGCTGGACAATATGGCCGGCTGCCTGGAGGCGCTGAAAGCGCAGGTGGACAAGGGCAATATCCGCGCCTTTGGTCTGTCCAACGAAAGCGCCTGGGGCACGGCGCACTGGCTGCGGCTGGCGGAGGAGACGGGCGGGCCACGGGTGGCCTCGATCCAGAATGAATACTCGCTGCTGTGCCGTCTATACGATACCGATCTGGCGGAGCTGAGCGCCTATGAGGACGTCGGGCTGCTGGCATTTTCACCGCTGGCAACGGGCTTGCTCACGGGGAAATATCAGGATGGTGCGGTGCCTGAGGCCTCCCGCAAGACGCTGAACCCGGAACTGGGCGGGCGTGATACGCCGCGGGTCTATCCGGCGGTAGCTGCCTATCTGGAGATTGCCGCGCGCCATGGTCTGGACCCGGTGCATATGGCGCTGGCCTGGTGCCATACCCGGCCGTTCATGGCGTCGGCCATTCTGGGTGCCACCACGCTGGCGCAGCTGGAGCACGCGCTGGCGGGCGATGATCTGACGCTGTCGCCGGAGGTGATGGACGAGATCGACGCGGCCCATCGCGCCCATCCGATGCCTTATTGATCTGGCGGTGCTGCTGGCAGAACGGGCACGCCCGCCGGGGCGCCCGTTCTGATCTGCAAAAGGCTCAGTCAGTAAGAACCGGTTGAGTGCCGTGGCAGTGGTCCGCTCTGGCGCAGCGAGGTCTGGCCCTGCGACAGGGGGGCTTGGCTGAACAGCGGTTTGCTTGCCGCCAGACGTGGCGTTGCGGCGGTTGCGAGGCTGGTCTGGCGCAGTTCGCGCGCGGTGATGCCATGGGCGGTGCGGAAGGCGCGGGCAAAGCTCGACTGCGAGTTGAAGCCGGTGGCCAGCGCGACCTCCATGATCGGCAGATCGGTGTCGGTCACCAATCGGCGCGCTTCGGCCAGACGCAGTTGCAGATAATGGTCCTGCGGCGTCGTATTCAGCCGCAGGCGGAACTGCTGTTGCAGGCTGCGGGTGCTGGTTCCCAGTTCCTCGGCAATCTCGCTGAGCGGTTTGGGATCGTCCAGCGCGGCCTCCATCAGGGCGTTGGCCCGTGCCGTGAGCGAGGAATGTCTGGAGCTGCCAAGGCGGCTTTGTGGCCGTTCGGTCGAGCCGGGGCCATCGTAGAGGAACAGACCGGCCACGCGTGAGGCAAAGCCCGCACCATGACGGCTGCCGATGATATGCAGCATCATCTCGATCGCCGGGGTCGCCCCGCCGGAGGTCATCCGCCCCTCGGAGAGCGTGAAGCGATCGTTGCGGCTTTGCACGCCCGGAAAGCGGCTGGCGAAATTGTCCAGATCTTCCCAATGTGTCGTCGCGGGGTGGCCGTCCAGCAGACCGGCCTCGGCCATCAGCCAGGGGCCGCCGTCGATGCCCGCGATGGTCGCGCCACCTGCCGCCAGACGGCGCAGACCGGCGAGCAGGCTGGGGGTCGCATGCCGCGCGAGCTGGAAGCCGGCGATCACGATCAGCAATTCGCAGCTTTGCAGCCGGGCCAGCGGGATGCCGGGCACCGAGAGGCCGCTGGTCAGCATCGCAGGCTCGCTGGTGGCGGTGACATAGTCCCAGTCGAATGCGCCGCGACCTGCCAGCCGATTGGCCGCGCGCATCGGATCGACGGCAGCGGCGAAGGACAGCGTATTGCTCTCATCAAGCACCAAAACAGCGGTTTTTAGCGGCTGATTCTCGGGCTGGAGGATGTTTTTTGCGGATTTCATCAAGTTCGATTCGCATGTTGACTAGTGGGTGCACCAAGGCTGCGGCACTGTTGAAAGCAACACAAACAGGAATCTGGGGGCAGGCTTGGGGATAACTCGGGCACAACCCTGTACATCGAGGGGAAAACCAAAATGCCTCTGAATATGGCCAAAAACGTCTTTATCACCTGCGCCGTGACCGGCTCTGGCAGCACCCAGGATCGCAGCCCGCATGTGCCCAGATCACCCCAGGCGATTGCCGATAGCGCGATTGCGGCGGCCAAGGCCGGGGCGGCGATCGTGCATTGCCACGTGCGTGATCCCGAGACCGGTGCCCCCAGCCGACGGCTGGATCTGTACCGCGAGGTGACCGAGCGGATCCGCGATGCGGATGTCGATGTGGTGCTGAACCTGACAGCGGGCATGGGCGGTGACATGGTGTTTGGCGACACCGAAAACCCGCTGCCGCTGAGCGAGGCTGGCACCGATATGATCGGCGCCACCGCCCGGATGGCGCATGTGGCGGAGTGCCTGCCGGAGATCTGCACGCTGGATTGCGGCACGATGAACTTCGCCGAGGCCGATTACGTGATGACCAACACGCCGGGCATGTTGCGCGCCATGGGCCAGATGATGACCGATCTGGGGGTGAAGCCGGAGATCGAAGCCTTCGACACCGGTCATCTGTGGTTCGCCAAGGAGCTGGTGAAGGAAGGCGTGCTGAACAGCCCGGCGCTGGTCCAGCTGTGCATGGGGGTCCCCTGGGGCGCGCCCAATGACCTCAACACCTTCATGGCGATGGTCAATAATGTGCCGGGTGACTGGGACTGGTCGGCGTTCTCGCTGGGGCGCGATCAGATGGCCTATGTGGCGGCCTCCGTGTTGGCGGGCGGCAATGTGCGGGTGGGTCTTGAGGACAACCTGTGGCTCGGCAAAGGGCAGCTGGCGGAAAACTGGCAGCTGGTCGAACGGGCGGGCACCATCATCGAGAACATGGGGGCCCGCGTGATGGGGCCGCAGGACGTGCGGGAGCAGCTGGGTCTGGTGAAACGCGCACCGGTGGCGAAGTAAGCATTCAAAACCGGGGGTGACATGCGTGCACCCTCTGTGCCCCCCTGTGCACCGGCCAATTGGCCCTGCTTGAACTTGGCAGCGAAAACCCAATGATGCGAATCATAACCAAAAAGGGGATTTCAGCATGGTTTTGGTAATGACGCTTCCGTTTGCAGGGATTGTTGGTCTTTCTGCCTTTCTTCAGGCAAGCGATGGCGGATGGAGGTACTTTGCCGCCGCGGTCGCCATGATGGCTGCAGCGTTGGCCGCTCCGGCATTTCTTCATGAGGGCTGGCAACAGAATGGGCAAATTGCGTTTCTCGTGGGAAGCGGTTTCAACGCAGGTGCATTGGTGTTGGCGGGCGCAGTGATCGGTTTGATCGGCAAGCGAATCAGTACAGCGGGAAAAGTAGGAGGCGTGGCATTTCTTGTCGGTATTGCCACGCTATGGACCTGGACTTGGATGAGTATTCTGACATGAAAACAGCAGCAATCATCGGCGGCGGGGTTATTGGCGGCGGCTGGGCCGCGCGGTTTCTTCTGAACGGCTGGAACGTGCGGGTGTTCGACCCGGACCCGGAAGCGGAGCGCAAGATCGGCGAAGTGCTGGGGAATGCCCGCCGGAGCTTGCCCGGCCTTGGCAATGTGGCATTGCCTGCGGAGGGCAGCCTGACCTTCCATGACACCATTGCGGATGCCGTGGACGGCGCGGCATGGATCCAGGAAAGCGTGCCGGAGCGGCTGGACCTGAAACAGAAGGTTTATGCCGAGCTGCAGGCGCATTGCGCGCCGGATGCGGTGATCGGCTCCTCCACCTCGGGCTTCAAGCCGTCGCAGCTGCAGGACGGGCGCGAGAATCCCGGCCAGATCGTGGTCGCGCATCCGTTCAACCCGGTCTACCTGCTGCCGCTGGCGGAGCTGGTCACCACCGGGGCCAACCCGGCGGGTGTTGTCGACCGGGCCAAGGCGATCATCACCGAGATCGGCATGTACCCGCTGCACCTGAAGAAAGAGATCGACGCCCATGTGGCGGATCGTTTCCTGGAGGCAGTCTGGCGCGAGGCGCTGTGGCTGGTCAAGGACGGTATCGCCACCACCGAGGAGATCGACAACGCGATCCGCTATGGCTTTGGCATCCGCTGGGCGCAGATGGGTCTGTTCGAGACCTACCGGGTGGCGGGCGGCGAGGCGGGCATGAAGCATTTCATGGCGCAGTTCGGCCCCTGCCTCAGCTGGCCCTGGACCAAGCTGATGGATGTGCCGGAGTTCACCGATGAGCTGGTAGACCTGATCGCGGGCCAGTCGGACGCGCAGTCCGGCCAGTATTCGATCCGCGAGCTGGAGCGGCACCGGGACGACAACCTGGTCGGCATGATGCGGGCGCTGGGCGCAAACAACTGGGGTGCGGGCGCGCTGCAGAACAGTCATGACCTGAACCGCGAAGGCGAGGCCGGTCTGGTGCGCGCCATCGGGGACCTGAAAGACCTGAGCCAGCCGGTTCTGACCCAGAGCCGCGTGGTGCCGCTGGATTGGACCGATTACAACGGCCATATGACCGAGAGCCGCTATCTGGATGCGTTCGCGCAGTCCACCGACCGGCTGATGATGATCATCGGCTGCGATGCGGAGTATATCGCCAGTGGCGGCAGCTATTTCACCGCTGAGACCCATATCCGCCACATCGACGAGGTGCACGCGGGCGATCCGATCCAGGTGCGGACACGGGTGATCATGGGCGCTGGCAAGAAGATGCACCTGTGGCACGAAATGTATTCGGGCGAGCGTCTGCTGGCGACCGGCGAGCATATGCTGCTGCATGTGGATCTTGCGACCCGCCGCTCTGCCCCGCCTGCGCCGCATATCGAGGCCAATCTGGTGAAGCTGGCCGAGGCGCATTCCGCATTGCCCGCGCCGGACGGGCTGGGCCGCGCCATCGGCGCGCCACGGTGAGGTTTCGGGCATGAGCCGGGTTCTGATCACCGCCGGCGGGTCAGGAATTGGCCGCGCCATGGCCGAGGGCTTTGCCGCCGCCGGCCATCAGGTCTGGGTCACGGATGTGAGCGCCGTCGCACTGGCAGACGTGCCGGAGGGCTGGAGGGCGACGGCAGTGGATGCCACCGATGAGGCGGGCGTCAAGGCGCTGTTTGCGGAGATCGCTGACACCTGGGGCGGGCTCGATGTGCTTTGCGCCAATGCGGGCATCGCCGGGCCGACCGCGCTGATTGAGGACATTCAGCTGGAAGACTGGCGCAAATGCGTGAGCGTCAATCTGGAGGGCTGCTTTCTGGCCGCCAAATACGCCGCACCTTTGATGAAGGCGGCAAAGGCCGGGTCGATCATCGTGACATCCTCAACTGCCGGGCAGTACGGTTATCCGAACCGGGCACCTTATTGTTCGGCCAAATGGGCGGTCATCGGCCTGATGAAGACGCTGGCGATGGAGCTTGGCCCCTTTGGCATCCGCGCCAATGTGATCTGTCCCGGAGCGGTGGAGGGGCCGCGGATGGAAGGGGTGCTGGAGCGCGAGGCGGCGGCCAAGGGCATGACCCGGGATGAGGTCTATGCGGGTTATGCCTCCGGCACCTCGATGGGACGGTTTGTCGAGGCCAGCGACATTGCCAATATGGCGGTTTTTCTGGGGTCTGACGCGGCGCGGCTGGTATCGGGGCAGGTGATTGCGGTTGATGGCCACACGGAGAATCCGGACCCGAAGCTGTGACGGTGGGGCGGCGGGCGGAAAGGCCTGCCCAACGGTGAAATGTTCTGCCCGGCTGCAAGGCAGGCGCAGCCCTCGGTGTTAGGTGGAACCGCTGCTGATCGCGGCGCTGAGCGCTCTGAGCCGTCCCGGCAGCTGCCGGGCGGTGATATCCGCCTCGCGCACCAGATTGTCGAAATGGCTGGTGAAGGTGGCAATCCGCTCCTTGTCGCGGAAGGCCAGATAATGCGAGCCGGCATAGAACACCCCTAGGAGCGGGCCGAAGATGGTGATCGGTGAGGAATAAAGCCGCTTAGCATCAAAGAGATAGATGCGCAGGCGGGGGTAGAGTTGCTCACAGAGGCGTTCAAAGTGGGTAAGCTGCTCCCGCCGGATCTCTGCCGACAGCCCCTCATAGTAGCCGACGCCCTGAGCAAAGCTCTCCAGCTCATAGATGGGCATGGCGATTTCATAATCGGAGGCTGATTGGCGCATCCATGTCAGACGATCCTCCGACGCGCCGATGGCCTGATCGGCGGTGCGGCCCAGATGCGGGGCATATTCCCATTCCAGCAGGGCGCGGGTTTTCAGCATGTCGGGCAGGGCGGCGGGCACATGGCGGATCTTGTAGCCCTGTGCCTCCTGGTGCCATTCAAAGATACGTTCATCCACCAGAGCGCGGGGGGCCGCGGTCATCGTCAGGCTGGCGGCCACCAGATCGGCGGCGTTCTCCGGGCGGTCCGACAGGCTGAGGAGCCAGTCGGCAGAGACACCGAGGGCCGCGGCGCAGGCGCCGACCACATGGGCGTTCGGCAGCCGCGCGCCGGCGTCGGTCAGCAGTTGCGAGATGGTGGAGCGGTCGACGCCGATAGCGCGGGCCAGCGCGCTCTGGCTGAGGCCGCTGTCGCTGAGCGCGCGGTTGAGACGCAGGCGGAACTGTTCGGCGCGTAGCCGTTTGTCCAGAATTTCAATCATGTGGTGATTATTATCACTGTTGCTGAATTTTGTTAATCATATTCCGAATTCTGCATCGTGTCGCGCCGGGGTAGGCCTGAGGGGAGCCGAAAAAACAGGAGGATGCGGATGGAAACGCGGGCGCGATCCGTGGCGAAGGCGGTGATCTGGAACCTGCTTGGCCTGATAATGATGGCGGGCGTTGGCTGGCTGGTGACCGGATCTGCCGGGCTGGGCGGCAGGCTTGCGATCCTGAACAGCTGCGTCGGGTTCCTGTGCTATGTGATCTATGAACGGGTCTGGGCAGGCGTGGGCTGGGGGCGGCGGCATGTCTGATCCGCATACCGCCCGCAGCGTTGGCCTAGACCGTTTCGTGCTCAATCCGGGGCGGGTCGAATGGGGCACGCTGGGGCTGATGCTCGGCTGTTACGCGGTCTGGGGCGCGGCGCTGATCTGGCTGCCACCTCTATCTGTCTGGCTGGCGGTGCCGGTTCTGGCCTTTCTGATCACGTTGCAATCCTCGCTTTGTCATGAGGCGCTGCATGGGCATCCGTTCCGCCTGAGGGCGCTGAACGAGGCGCTGATGGCGCTGCCACTGAACCTTGCCATTCCTTATGGCCGGTTTCGCGACACCCATCTGGCGCATCACCGGGATGAGCGGCTGACCGATCCTTATGATGATCCCGAAAGCAATTACCTGGATCCGGCGCGATGGCGGCGGCTGGGGCTGCCGGCGCGGCTGCTGCTGCGGGTGAACAACACGCTTCTGGGGCGGGTGCTGCTGGGGCCGCTGCTGGGGCAGATCCGTTTTATGGTGGCGGACTGGCGGCTGATCCGGGGCGGGAGCATGGCAGTGCTGCGCGACTGGCTGCTGCATATCTTGGGGGCTGGGCTGACGTTGTGGCTGGTGGGACAGAGCGCGCTGCCGCTATGGGCCTATCTGCTGGCGGCCTATCTGGGGCTTGCGATCCTGAAGATCCGCACCTTTCTGGAGCATCGCGCCCATGTCAGCCCGGCGGCGCGCACGGTGATCATCGAGCGGGGCGGTGTTCTGGGGTTTCTGTTTCTGAACAACAACCTGCATGTGGTGCACCATAGCCATCCGGGGGTGCCCTGGTACGCGTTGCCGAAGCTGTACCGAAGTCGGCGCGCGGAATTTCTCAGGCGCAACGAAGGCTATGCCTACCCGTCTTATGGCGCGGTCCTGCGCCGATATGCGCTGCGCGCAAAGGATCCGGTGGCACATCCGATCTGGTCAGAGCGCCGATAGCGCCCCATAAGAGCGGTATGACATTGTGGATCCCCATCGCTATCGCCGCGGCCAGTTTCCAGACGGTTCGCTTCATGCTGCAAAAAGTGCTGAGCAGCGTCACGCTGTCTTCGGCCGGCGCGACCTTTGCCCGGTTTGTCTATTCGGCGCCGGTGATCTGGGCCGGATTGCTGGCCTATCTGGCGATATCGGGGCAGGGGATGCCCGCGCTGACCGGACGGTTCTGGGTGTTTGCCACCATTGGCGGGACGGCGCAGATCCTTGCGACCGTCTGCGTGGTGGCGCTGTTTCGCCAGCGCAATTTTGCCGTGGGCATCACCTTCAAGAAAACCGAAGTGATTCAGACCGCGCTGGTGGGGCTGGTGGTGCTGGGCGATCAGATCACGCCGCTGGGCTGGCTGGCCATTGTCATCGGGCTCTGCGCGGTGCTGGTGCTGTCGAAGACGCCCGAAAGCAAGGGGCCGTGGTGGCGGCATCTGTCCAGTCCGGCGTCGCTGCTGGGGCTGGGATCGGGGGTGCTGTTTGCCTTTTCCGCGGTGAGCTACCGCGCCGCCTCGCTTGAGCTTGACGCGCTGGCGCCTGCGTTTCGTGCCGGGGTCACGCTGGCCATCGTGGTGAGCCTGCAGACGCTGTTCATGCTGGTCTGGCTGAAGTGGCGGGAGCCGGGCGAAATCGCGCGGGTCTGGGCGGCGCGGCGGGTGGCAATCTGGGTGGGCCTGACCAGCATGGCGGGATCCTTCTGCTGGTTCTGGGCCTTCACCCTGCAGAACGCGGCCTATGTAAAGGCGCTGGGACAGATCGAATTGCTGTTGTCCCTGCTGGCATCGGTGCTGTTTTTCAGGGAACAGATCACGCGCCGGGAAATCCTGGGCATGGGCTTGCTGATCCTGTCCATTCTGGCACTGCTGCTGGCGATCTGAGCGATCGTGCGAGCGAGGCAACTGGCTGGGGGTCAGCCGTGCTGCGGCATCGGATAGCCGTTCAGCCGCAGAAAATGGCTCGATTCATCATCATTGCGAAAGAACGGCACGCTTGCGGGCGGGCCTTCCTGGCGGATGCGGCGGGTGACCTCGGCGAGCACCACCTCGGTGATGAAGGGCAGATCATAGGTGCGCACCTGGCTGAGCGGGATCCATTGCAGGTGCGACAGCTCATCCGAGGCGCGGGAGAAATCGTCGATATCGCTGCTGACATGCGCCGCATCCACCAGAAAGAACCGCGCATCAAAGCGGCGCGGGCGACCGGGGGGCGTGATGGCGCGAAAGACAAATTGCAGCGCCTCGGCGGCAGGCAGATGACCGGTCGCGGCAAATTCGACCCAGTCGGGGGTGGGGGCTGTCGGCCAGCTGCCGGGCTGCCCGAGGATGAGGCCGGTTTCCTCCCACAGCTCGCGGATGGCTGCGGCGGCAAGGGCGTGATGCAGATCCTCCTGCGCCTGCTCCGTCAGCCGTTCGCGACAGAGGGGCGGCAGGGCGCTGGCGAGCGGGACATCGGCGTCGCCCGGATCGACGGCGCCGCCGGGAAAGACCACCTTGTTGGGCATGAAGGCGGCCTTTGCCCCGCGCTGCCCCATCAGCACCTGAGGGTCGTCGCCCATCCGGTCGCGCACGGCGATAATTGTCGCGGCGTTGCGGATCGGTGTTGTGTCCCGGCGGGCAGTGGCGGCATCGGCGTAGCCGGTGTCCATGGTTGCCTGGGCCGGGCTGGGCGATTTGCTCATGTCTGGGTCTTCCTGTCGATTTTCGGGATCAGCTGTTCTTGCCGAAGCCGTGCATCCGGCGTGCCCATTGATAGGCGATCACGATGCCTTTCATCCGTGGCAGGAGGAACAGCGAGGACAGCAAACAGCCCAGCGAGAACACCGTGAAGGTGACCATCGGCTCGGGCCGCCAGGTGAAATAGACCACATGCAGCAGCGGGGCCATGATGTGGCCGACCAGCAGAATGGTCAGATAGGCCGGGCCGTCATCGGCGCGCGCATGGGTGAGATCAAGCCCGCAGTTGGAGCAGCTGTCGTTCACCTTCAGATAGGAGTGCAGCAGCTTGCCTTCGCCGCAGTTGGGGCATTTGCACCGCCAGCCGCGCAGAACGGCGGGCATGGTGGGGCGGTCTTCCTGATCGTTCGATTGAATATCGGCCGAAAGGGCCACAGATGACTCGGTCATGACAAATCCTATCTTTTGTTCGCTTATCTGAGCGTTTCTCCCATAAGTTTAAAGAGGCAGTGCGCCACAGTGCGTCGGCATGCCGCAAGACTGCGCTGCCAAGTGCTTCAGTGCAATGGACGGTTGAAACTTTCTGCGACGGTTTTGAAGTTTTTGCGACGGAACCCGGATGGGGCTGCGTTTTGTTTCTGTGATCGGCAGCATGGGGCTGCCTGCTGCAAGAGGACGCGCAGATATGAAGCATACCAATTTTATTGCCGCTGTTGTTGCTGTCGGAGCTCTGATCGGGGCCACCGGTGCGATCGCCAAACCGGGGTTTGCGGGCAAGGGCGGGCATGGTCCAAGGATGAGCTTTGAGGAGATGGACACCAATGGTGATGGTCAGGTCACCAGGAGCGAGATGGAAGGTCTGCGCGAGGCGCGCTTTGCTGCGGCGGATGCGGATGGCGATGGCAAGCTGACGCTGGCTGAGATGGAAAAGGCTGCCGAGGCCCGTGCCAAGACCCGTGCCGCAGCGATGCTGGAGCGGATGGACGCCAACAAGGATGGTGCGCTGAGCCTGGATGAGTTGCCGAAACCGCGCCGGATCGGAAAGATGTTTGACCGCGCCGATGCCAATGACGATGGTGCAATCAGCAAGGATGAATTCGAAGCTGCCCGGGCAAAGTTCCGTGACCGCCATGGCGCTGGTCACCGACCACGCGCCGGGGCGCAGGACAGCGGGACGGAACAGAACTGATCCGATACGACAGGTGCATAATTCTGCCGATACCCTGCAGCGGGCCCGTGATGAGGGCCCGCTGATGTCACCGCCTGACGTCAAGGCGGCGGCTGATATGGGCGCTGTGGATGGTCCTGTGTTGGATGATCCCGATGGCGCCTTGCTGATCCGATTTGCGGCGGGCGACCGCGATGCGGCGGGTTTGCTGACCTCGCGGCTGGCGCCTCGGGCCTTAGGGGTCGCGATGCGGGTTCTGGGCAACCGGGCCGAGGCCGAGGATATCGCCCAGGAGGCAATGGTGCGTCTGTGGCGACAGGCGGAACATTGGGAACCCGGACGGGCGCGGCTGTCGACCTGGCTCTACCGTGTGGTGATGAACCTCTGTATCGATCACAAGCGCCGCCTGCGCGGCGGGCATGTGGATCTGGATGCGATACCCGATCCGCCCGATCCGTCGAAATCCGCCGCAGAGAAGATGCAGGATGGCGCGCGGCAGGATGCTTTGCAGGCGGCTTTGATGCAGCTGCCGGAGCGTCAGCGGCAGGCGGTGGTGCTGCGCCACATTGAGGATCTGCCGAACCCGGAAATTGCCGGGATCATGGACATCAGCGTCGAGGCGGTCGAAAGTCTGACCGCGCGGGGCAAGCGGGCGCTGGCGGCTCTTCTTGCCGGGCGGCGGGCCGAACTGGGGTATAGTGATGGTTGATAAAACTGGAAAAACTGCGCCCGCGGATATGGGCGATGATGCGCTGCATGAGCTGGATCCGGCGGCGCTGGAAGCTGCGGAGCTGGTGCTGGACGATCTGTTTGCCGAGGCGCGAACCGCCGCACCGATGGCGCTGCCCCCGGCATTGGAGCGCGCGATCCTGAGCGATGCACAGGCGACGCAGGCGGCGATCCTGCAGCGCAGCGTGCCTGTGGGGGATCTGGCGGCTGAGCCCGCTGATATGCGCGACCGGATTTTTGCCGGGCTGCGGGATCTGCTGGCCGGGCTGGGCGGATGGCCTGCCCTAGGAGGCCTTAGCGTGGCGGGCGCGGCGGGGCTGTGGATCGGGCTGGCGCCGCCGTCGTTCCTGCCCGACCCGGTGAGCCTTGCCGGGCTGGAGATGAGTGAGGATGCGTTGCCGGATGACAGTTACGATCTGGCGATGGTGCTGAGCGAGGAGATGGAATGACCAACGAACCCCCCAGACCTGAGCGGCGTCGCTGGATGCGCTGGCTTCTGATTGCCTCTCTGGCGCTGAACCTGGTGATTGTCGGCATTGTGGGCGGGGCCGCCTGGCGGTTTGCGGGCGGCAGGGCCGCTGCCGGGATGCCACCACCGGTGGGCGCGATATTGTTCCGGGATCTGGAGGTCGAGACCCGCCGTAGCCTGCGCAAAGCGGCAGAAGGCGAGCACGGCAGCTATCAGGGACGGCGTCAGGCCGAGGGGCGCAAGGTGGTGGATCTGCTGCGGGCCGACCCCTTTGATGCCGAGGCGCTGAGCGGAATGCTGGATGAACACGCCGAGCGGCGGCATGGGTTCCAGCGCTCGGTGCAGGCGGCCTGGCTGGATCAGGTGGTGGCGATGAGCCCGGTCGAACGGGCGGCCTATGCCGACAATCTGGAACAGCGGATCAAACATCCGCGTCGGCGCCGGTGGCCGCATTGAGCCATTGCTGCGCAGGCTAACAGGCATGAGGTGCGAATGATCGGGATATGGCACCTCGTCGAATTGCAGCCATACCAAACGGGGCAGTGAGAGGATCGCTGCCCCGTTTCATGTTTCTGGACCCTTTGGCTGCTCGGCCGGTCCTGCCTGCGTCTGTGCCAGTGGCCTGCCGGGTTGTCCCGGTCTGTGGCCGCTGGCGCCCATAACACTGTCCCGTGTCTGGTGGTCGTGGTCTGTGTCCTGCGCCGCGCCATGGTCCGCGCGGATATCTCTGAGCCGTTTGCCCGGCAAGAAGTCCCGGAGCCGTGGTGGACTGCGTCAGGCGGCAAGCTCCGCGAGCGAGACCTGATTGCGTCCGGCATGTTTGGCCGCGTAAAGCGCCCGGTCGGCATTGGTGATCAGGGCGCTGACGGCGCTGTCCTGATCCTGAGGCGACAGCGCGGTACGGCTGTGCTGATCTGCCGGGGTCGATCGCCCGCCGATCACCGCACCGATGCTGATGGTCACATAGATCGGTGTCTCGACACCGGCGATGTGAAACGGCTTGCTGTTGATCCGGTTACAGAGATCGCTGGCGGCGGCCTCGGCCATGGCCTCGCCGATCGCGGGCATCACGATCATGAATTCCTCGCCGCCGATGCGGGCCAGCAGGTCCACTGGGCGCAGCGCGGTCTGCAGGCGCTTGGCCGCTTCGATCAGCACGGCGTCACCGACCGGGTGGCCGTAGAGATCATTGATCTGTTTGAAGTGGTCCAGATCGGCCAGCATGACGGCAAATGTCTCGCCGGTCTTGGCCGATGTCTGCGCGACGCGCTCCAGAAATGGCTTGGCATAGCGGCGGTTGAAGAGGCCCGTCATCGGGTCTTCGACGGCGGCGCGCAGCCCGTTGCGCAGATTGTCGCGCAGCTGGTCGATCCGCGCCTTGTTGCGCAGCTGGCTATCCAGTCGCAGCGCCAGTTCGGCGACATCGAACCCGGACTGGAGCACATCATGAGCGCCCCGGTCCAGAGCTTCTGCGGCGATGGCGGGATCGGCGGGATGGACGACAGCGATGACGACGGATTTCCGGGTGGCGGCGCGGGCGCGCAGGTCGGCCAGCAGGCGCAGGCCCTGCGCCAGCGTATTGCGGCCGAGTTCGATCACGATGGCATCCGGCACCGGTTCGCGCATCAGCGGATGCACCGCGCTGAACTGGTGGTTGCACAGGTGGTAGGGAACCCGCGGCGCGAGCTGCGCCTGCCAGTAGACCGCAGTGGCGGTCTGTTCGGTGACCAGCGCGACATGGGCGCCGCTCAGACCGGCGCTGATATGCGGGCTGGACAGGGGAAGGGCATAGCCATGCGAGCCGCCCTGTTGCAGATGCAGCTCTTCCTGGGTGCTGCTGGCGCGCAGCAGGCTGCGGATGCGGGCCTGAAGCATGGTGTCGTCGAGCGGCTGGCAGAGCACGTCGTCGATGCCGGTGCTGAGAGCGGCCAGACGGCGGTCGGCGTCGCTGTCGCGATCAATGGCGATCATCGGGATTTCAGCAAGCTGGTCATCTGCGGCCAGCGCCTGTTTCACATCCATCGCCTCGCCATCGGGCAGCGACATCGCGCTGAGGATCAGGTCGGGGCGGCAGCGTCTGGCGGTCTTGGCAATATCGGCGACCGTTTCGGCCTGAACCACCCGGTAATAGGCGGCGGACAGCTGGACCTTTAGCATGATCCGGTTGGTCGCAACCCCGTCGATGATGAGGATAGTGCCCTGCACGTGGTGCCCTTTCGCCCCTTGCATTGGAATTGACTCAAGTTTTAATGAGACTGGTTAACAAACCCTTTCGTATTTTCATCAATTTGACAGCGAAGTGTCAGGAATGTGTGCCCATATGCTATTTTCCGCCGATGCAGCCGAGACTTTGGGCTTAAAAGCGCTTGCCTGGCTGGCGGGCAATGATGAGTTGCTGCCGGTTTTTCTGGGCGCAACCGGAGCGAGCGAGGCGGATCTGCGCGATCAGGCCGCAAATCCCGAGTTTCTGGGGTCCGTCCTTGATTTTCTGACCATGGATGACGCCTGGGTCATGCAGTTCTGCGACAGTGTCGGGCTGGCCTATGATCAACCGATGCAGGCGCGGATGGCGTTGCCCGGCGGTTCGCAGGTGCATTGGACATGAGCCACGCGGCGGGGACGCCCAGTCACGACTTCCAGCCGGGGTGGCAGGTCTGCAACGGCTGTGATGGCGGGAATGTGACGCTGACGTGCGCGGCCGGTTGGAGCGGTGTTAACCGGTTTGATTAACCTCTCTGAACCAGGCGATCTGGGCAGTGCTGCCGCGCTCTGGCGTGGGGCGTGGCAATCGCCTATGACTCGGGCGACGTCTCCGGCAGCCTGCGGGCAACCGTTCCGCGTCTGACCCGTTGCGCTGATGTCAGGGCGCGGGATGAAACAGAGCTTTGATCTAGGAGAGCCCATGCCCGTTGATGCCCTGTTGTTCGACAAGGACGGAACCCTGTTCGACTTTGCCGAGACCTGGAACCGCTGGACCCGGCGGATGCTGGAGCTGCTGTCGGACGGCGATGCCGAGCGGTTGCAGGCCATGGCTGCGGCCATCGACTTTGATCTTCAGACCGGAGAGATCCTGCCCAGCAGCCTGGTGATTGCCTCGACCAATCGACAGGTTGCCGAGGCTCTGGCGCCATATGTGTCGACGATGGATCTGGATGCGTTGGAGCGTTACATGGCTGAAAGCGCCGGGGCGGCAGAGCTTGCAGAGGCGGTGCCATTGGCGGCCTTCCTTGATGATCTGCTGGCGCGGGGCAAGGTGCTTGGGGTGATGACCAATGATGCGGAACTCTCGGCCAAATCGCAGCTGAGCCGCGTCGGTGTGCTGGATCGCTTTGCCTTTGTGGCGGGGTTCGACAGCGGCCATGGCGCAAAGCCGGATGCCGATCCGCTGCTGGCCTTCTGCGCCGCCACCGGGATCGCACCTGAGCGGACGGCGATGGTGGGCGACAGCCTGCACGATCTGGAGGCCGGTGCGGCGGCGGGGATGCGACGGATCGCGGTTCTGACCGGCCTTGCCGGGGCCGCGGAGCTGGAAGCGCATGCCGATGTGGTCCTGCCGGATATTGGCCATATCCCGGCCTGGCTGGATCGCTGACCGGCGGTCAGGGTTTGACGGACTGGACACATATGCCCAGAAATATGTGTTCTGAGACGGTTTGGCGCTGAAAAGCGACAAAACCTGTCGGGAACAGGCATTCCTGCCCGGTGTGAACAGGGCCTGCTGAGAGACATGAGCCGGCGGTCGGGCGCATCTCAATGTGTCTGCTGCGGCTGGATGACAGCAGGGGAGGGCCGCCATGACATCCGAGACCAGATCCAGACGGCGCGGTGGTGGGCGCGCGGGGGCAGCTGCCCGGCGCGGCGATGCGGTGATCGAACAGATGCCCTGGTCGATTCCGCGCAACATCGACCGCCCGGTGGAACCGCTGGGGCCTGAGGGGGTTGCGGCGATCCATGATGGCGCGATGCGGATCCTGGAAGAGATCGGCATCGTGTTCCTCAACGATGAGGCGCTTGCGATCTTCAGGGAAGCGGGTTGCAAGGTGGTCGGCGACCGCGTGCATCTGGATCGTGAGTTCGTGATGGAGATGATCGCCAAGGCACCGTCTGAGTTCACCATCACCCCGCGCAACCCGAACCATAGCCTGCCGGTGGGCGGCAATCACCTGCTGTTCGGCAATGTCTCCTCGCCACCGAACTACTGGGACATGTCGCTCAATGCGAAGGTGGCTGGCACCCGCGAGCAGTGCCAGAACCTGCTGAAGCTGACCCAGTATTTCAACTGCATTCATTTTGCCGGTGGCTACCCGGTGGAACCCGTGGATATCCATGCCTCGGTGCGGCATCTGGACGTGGTTTATGACAAGCTGACGCTGACCGACAAGGCGATGCACGCCTATTCGCTGGGCAAGGAGCGGGTCGAGGATGTGATGGAGATGGTGCGCATCGCCGCAGGGCTTACTCATGAGGAGTTCGAGGCCCGTCCGCATATGTATACCAACATCAACTCCACCTCGCCGCTGAAACATGACCAGCCGATGATCGACGGCTGTCTGCGGCTGGCGCGCCGTGGTCAGGCGATTGTCGTGACGCCCTTTACCCTGGCGGGGGCGATGGCGCCGGTGACCATGGCCGGTGCAGTTGCGCAATCCATCGCGGAGGCGCTGTCGGCCATTGCCCTGTTTCAATATGTGCGCCCGGGGACGCCCTGCGTGATCGGCACCTTTACCTCCAATGTGGATATGAAGTCCGGCGCCCCGGCCTTTGGGACGCCGGAATATATGCGCTCGACCCAGATGACCGGGCAGATGGCGCGCTACTATGGGCTGCCGATGCGATCCTCCGGTGTCTGCGCGGCGAATGTGCCTGATGGGCAGGCGATGTGGGAGACCTCCAATTCGCTCTGGGCGGCGGTGCAGTCCGGCACCAATATGGTCTATCACGCGGCGGGCTGGCTGGAAGGCGGGCTGATCGCCAGCCCCGAGAAGTTCATCATGGATTGCGAAATTCTCCAGCAGATACAGCGCTATATGCAGCCTGAGATCATTGGGACCGGCCCTGAGGATATCGCGTTGGACGCCATTCGCGAGGTCGGGAACGACGGCCATTTCTTTGGCATCCAGCACACGCAGGACCGCTACAGCACCGCGTTTTACCAGCCCTATCTGAGCGACTGGCGCAATTACGAGGCCTGGGAGGCGGCAGGCGCCATCTGGACCCCGCAGCGCGCCCATAACCTGTTCAAGGAGATCATCGCCCGGTTTGAGGCTCCACCGCTGGATCCCGCTCTGCGCGAGGAGCTGGCGGAGTTTGTCGCGCGGCGAAAATCCGAGGGAGGTGCCCCCACGGACTTCTAATCCCGGTTGAGGGGAAGTTTCGCCTGTTCGGACCTCTGCCATTAATTGATGCGATTGTATAAATCAGGACGGTCTAACGAGAGAATCGCAACCATGACTGATCCGGATACCGCGACCTTGCTACGGGCCCGCTTGCCGATGGTGGCGTTGGGGGCTGGCAGCGGGTTTGCCTTCTGGCTGCTGGCGCGGTCCTGGGATCAGACGGTCCTGCCGGAGGCCGGGTTCCTGGCGGTATTTGCCTTTCTCTCCAGCTTTTGCGGTGCGGCGCTTGCGATGATTGGCCCGGTATCGCTGGCGCGGGCGCTGCGGGGGGCGCTGTGGATCGCGCTGCCGATCACGGGTCTGATGCTGCTGGCGGGAACGCGGTACGAGGTCGCAACAGGTCTCTTTGACAACGAAGTTCTGGTCCTGGTGGCCGTGGTGCTGGTGGCGATCGCCTGCCCCTTTGTTCTGTTGCGGATGTCGCAGCCGGGGCGCTGGATGCGTTTTGCTGATCTGTCGTCGGCCAGCTGGGGGATGCTGTTCCGCCTGTCCTGTGGCGCCGGGTTTGTTCTGGTGTTCTGGATCCTGGGATTCCTGTCCCATGCGCTTCTTGATCTGGTGAACATCACCCTGCTGGAGGATATCGCCGAGATCGACTGGCTGGCGCTGATGCTGAGCGGCGCTGTCTTTGGGCTGGGGCTGGCGGTGGTGCAGGATCTGGGTGGCAGCGGTGCGCCTCAGCTGCTGTTCCGGCTGCTCAGCCTGCTGTTGATCCCGGTGGCGCTGGTGGTCGGCCTGTTCCTGGCCGCTATCCCTGTGCAGGGGCTGTCCAGCGCCTTTGGCCAGCTGTCGTCGGCGGGAACCCTGATGGCGATGGCTCTTGTGATGATGATGCTGGTCTGCGTGGCGCTGACCTGGCAACAGCACCCGAGCGGGGTCAACGGGGCTGCCGCGCGCCTGCTGGCGGGTGCGCTGATGCTGGTGACCGGGCTTGCCGTATGGGCGGTGCTGATGCGCGTGCGGCAATATGGCTGGACCCCGGATCGGGTCTATGCGCTGTGGTTCGCGGCGGTCTTGCTGCTGCATGGGCTGGCCTATGCCGGCTGTGCCGTCTTTGGCGGGTCAGCGTGGCCCGGTCGGCTGCGCCGGGCGGCTGTTGGCCTTGCGCTGGTGACCGCGGCCGCCTTGGCCCTGATCCTGACACCGGTTGTGGATGCCGGGCGCATTGCCGCCAAGAGCCAGGTGGCGCGGGTGCTGGCGGGCGAGGCCGATGCGGCGGAATTGCCCCTGTGGCAGATGGCGCATCGGTGGGGGACGGCCGGGCGCGACGGGCTGGAGCAGCTGGCGGACTATGCCGAGGCCTCGGGCAACACGGATCTGACGACCCGGCTGCAAGAGGCGCGCAGTGCCGCGACCTATTGGGAACTGGCGGCGGATGTGCAGGATGTCACCGATGATCTGCGCCGGAACCTGCTGGAGGTGATGCCGGTGCAGCCAGCCGGAGCGGTGCCGACTCCTGAGGATTTCAGGGGGCTGAGGCGTTATCAGCTGGTCCGCTGGATCCGGGGCTGCAAACAGCTGTTGCCGGATGGCGCCGCCGGATGTGTGCTGGTTCGCGGGCCACTCGGGGTGAGTGCTGATGCGGCCGACGATCAGGCGCTGCTGTTGTTCAGAGAGGGCCGCAACGGTGCCCAGCTTGAGAGTCTGGCCCTGCGGTTTGGCCCGGATGGGGCCGAGATGCTGGGCAGCGTTCTGCTTGGAGAGGCGGCCCGGACAGAGCAGACCATAGCGCAGGTCGAGGCCCTGCTGGCGGCGGCGCAGGCGGGTCGTTTCGAAATCTCGCCCGCGCGGCAAAATACGTTGAAATTGGGCGATTTGGAGGTTCTGATAACCCCCTGATCGACGGTTGAGGGAAAACCGTAGCAATTTTAATTGTTGGCCCTTTATTAACCAGGCTGGGCCAAAAGTAGAGACATGTAGCAAGGGGCCAGTGATGCACGGTCTGATCAACAGGGCATTCCAGGCGTTTGTCAGCACCACCTTCGGAACGGAGAGCTGGCAGGCGATTATGGATTCGGCAGAGCTCGGCTTCAGCGAGTTCGAAGCCATGCTCACCTACACGGATGAACAATCCCAGACCATGCTGCGCACCGCCGAAGAGCTACTGAGGCGTCCGCTGCCTGAAATGCTTGAGGATATGGGCACGTTTCTGGTGTCGAACCCGCAGTTGGAGTCGCTGCGCAGATTGCTGCGGTTTGGCGGGGTTAACTATGTGGAATTCCTGCATTCTCTGGACGATCTGCCGGATCGTGCGCGGCTTGCGGTATCGGATCTGAACCTGCCCGGACTGGAACTGATCGAACAGGCGCCGGGGCAATTCGAACTGCATTGCCAGCCGGGTCTGCCGGGCTATGCCCATGTTTTGATGGGCGTGCTTCGGGCGATGGCGGATGACTACGGCGATCTGGTCTTCCTTGACCACTCCGGCACGCAGGACAATGCCGAGGTGATATCGATCACATTGGTCGAAACCGAATTTGCCGAAGGCCGGGCCTTCGATCTTGGGGCCCATTCTCTATGATGCTGAGCATGCAGGAAATCTCCTCCATCGCCAATGAAATCTGCCCGATGCATGTGGTCATTAACCATGAGGGTCGGATTACCGGGGTCGGACCGACGCTGCGAAAGCTGCGCCCGGACACCGAATGGCTGGGCAGCAGGTTCTTTCGGATCTTTGATCTGGCGCGGCCGCGCCGGGTGCGCTCGACCGAGGATCTGATGAAGACGGCAGGGGCCAAACTGCACCTGAATTTCCGCGATGCGCCGCAGACCGGCCTGAAGGGGGTTCTGGCACCGTTTCCAGAGGGGAAGGGTGGGTTCATCAACCTGTCTTTTGGTATTTCCGTGCTTGAGGCCGTGCGTGATTATGACCTGACCAGCGCCGATTTCTCCCCCACCGATCTGACCATCGAGATGCTCTATCTGGTTGAGGCCAAATCGGCCGCGATGGAGGCGTCACGCCAGCTGAATCTGCGCCTGCAGGGGGCAAAAATCGCCGCCGAGGAACAGGCCTTCACTGATACGCTGACCGGGGTCAAGAACCGCCGCGCGATGGATCATATCCTCAACCGGCTGATTGCCTCGGGCCGGGATTTCTCGTTGATGCATGTGGATCTGGATTTCTTCAAAGAGGTCAACGACACGCTTGGTCACGCCGCCGGCGATACCGTGCTACAGCGGGTGGCAAAGCTTATGGTGCAATGTACCCGCCAGAACGACACCGTTGCCCGGGTCGGCGGGGATGAGTTTGTTCTGATCTTCGAGGGGCTTATTGACCGGATCCAATTATCGGGCATCGCGCGCCGTCTGATCGCCAGCATTGAAGAGCCGATCCCTTTTGGCGACAAGACCTGCAAGATCTCGGCAAGCGCAGGCACCGCGCTTTCTACGATGTTTTCTGCCGGGCTGGATGCCGCGACGCTGCTCAATCAGGCCGATGTGGCGCTCTATGCGGCGAAAAACGCCGGGCGCGCGCGCCATTTCTTTTACCAGCCGGGTATGGAAGACAAAGACACCGTCAAGCCGATTTAAGCGGCTGTTCCGCGGCGGCGCGACCTGCGCGCGGCCTTCAGGCGTCTGATGCTCCCTGCGGCCTGATTTCGCGACCGGCGAGTTGGACCTGTCTCATCGGCAGACGTCGCTGGAGGCGCATCGGAGGCTGTTTTTCAGATGGATTTGCCAGATCACCCGTTGCGCAGGGGCTCAGCATCTGCCGGGAAAACGGGTGATATATTCGAGACCCGGATACCCTTTGAACCCACCAACAGGGCCAATCGGATCTCAAGCGTGTAGGCAACTCGAAGCAAAATCTGTGGAGATACAGTGGCAGCCCGTAGGGGAATCGAACCCCTCTTTCCAGGTTGAAAACCTGGCGTCCTAACCGATAGACGAACGGGCCACTTGGTCTGTGAGGGGGTGTTTACTGAGTACGCTGCCCCGGTGCAAGAGGGATTTTCACAAGAAGACCAGTTTTTTTCCAAATCGTAAAAAACTCTGCAAGCTTCTGAAAAACCTCAGAATATAATCAGAGCTTTTCGGATTTATTCGAACGGGCCGTTTGCCGGTGTTGCAAGGGAACATGACGGCGGGAGACCCGCAGGCAGGCCACGCAGACGCGCAAAAGGCAACAGGGGCGTCACGATCAGCAGGGATATGCAAGGGGAGGAAAAGTGGCAGCCCGTAGGGGAATCGAACCCCTCTTTCCAGGTTGAAAACCTGGCGTCCTAACCGATAGACGAACGGGCCACTTGGTGTGAGCGGGTGTTTAGTGGCTCAGGCCGGAAGCCGCAAGCCAAAAAACACCGGCATCGCGATTTATTTTATCCCCGCCAAAAACTGGAGATTGTTGTGCTCTCCCTGGCTCTGCTGGCGGCGCGCGGTCAGGCCTCTGCCGCATCCTCCAGTCGCAGCTGCACCGACTGTCGGCCGCCCCAGGTGTTGATTTCAAGGCGCCCGGCAAAATGGAACCGCGCGCCGCCGTGGTCCAGCAGGCGCTGGCCCAATGGGGTGTCAAAGGCACCAAAGCAGATGGCGTCAATCCCGCTGCTCAGCCCGTCGCTGAGCGAGAGTTTCAGATGGCTTTCACCAACCCGTTTGGCAAAGCGTACCTGCAGATCGGGGAACCCGTAGCGCGGAGCCGGTGCGCCCGCGCCGAAGGGGCCCGCCTGTTCAATCTGTTCGATCAGCGATACCGTGGCGGCGCCCGGCATCAGCATTCCGTCGAGCTTCAGGTCGCTTGGCCCCAGATCACCGGCACCTTGCTTCGCCAGCAGCTCGCTCAGCCGTGCCATGGCGGGCTCCAGCTGGTCGCGCGCGACAGTCAGACCAGCGGCCATCTTGTGACCGCCGCCCTTGATCAGCAGCCCTTCGGCGGCGACCCGCTGGATCGAGGCGCCAAGGTCGATGCCGCTGACAGAGCGGCCCGACCCCTTGCCCTCGTCGCCGTCAAGGCCGATGACAATGGCGGGGCGACCTGCGGCCTCTTTCAGGCGCGAGGCGACAATGCCGACAACGCCTGGATGCCAGCCCTCGCCTGCGGCCCAGACCAGCGGTGCATCCAGTCCGCGCGCCTCAGCCTGTTCCAGCGCCGCGGCGCGAACGGCGTTTTCAATATCACGACGCTCGGTGTTCAGCTCATCCAGCCGGGCCGCGATTGCCTCGGCCTCGGCAGGATTCGTGGTCGCCAGCAGGCGCGCGCCCAGATCGGCCTTGCCGATGCGGCCACCTGCATTGACCCGAGGCCCAAGCAGGAAGCCGAGGTGATAGGTCGAAGGGGCCGAATCCATCCGCGAGACATCGGCCAGCGCCACCAGGCCGGGGCGCTGGCGGGCGGCCATCACCTTCAACCCCTGACGGACCAGCGCCCGGTTGGCCTCGATCAGCGGCGCCACGTCCGCAACGGTGGCCAGCGCCACCAGATCCAGCAGCGCCATCAGGTCCGGCCCGGTGCCAAGTCCCTTGTTGCGCATCTGGCGGCGCAGCTCGACCAGCATCAGGAACACCACACCCGCGGCGCAGAAATAGCCCAGATCGCCGTCCTCATCCTGACGGTTGGGGTTCACCACCGCCACGCAGTCGGGAAGGGTTTCACCGCCCAGATGGTGGTCCAGAACCACCACATCGGCGCCTTTGGCGGCGGCAATCGGGCCGTGAGACAGCGTGCCGCAATCGACGCAGACGATCAGATCGTGATCCCGCGCCAGGGCGGCCATCGCCTCGTCATTGGGGCCATAGCCTTCGTCGATGCGGTCCGGGACATAGAGCGTGGCGCTCAGGCCGACCTGGTTCAGCCAGACCAGAAGCAGTGCGGCAGAAGACCCGCCATCCACATCATAATCGGCAAAGACCGCAATCCGCTCGCGCCGCTCCACCGCCTGCAGAAACCGGGCGGCGGCCTTTTCCATATCTTTCATCCGGCGCGGGTCCGGCAGCAGCTCCTTCAGCTGCGGGGTCAGAAAGCCGCTGGCCTCATGCGCCGGGACGCCGCGCCGGGCCAGCACCTGACAGACGGCCGGGGGCAGGGTGGTCTGCTGTTCCATCATTTCGGCGGCGCGGGCGGTGTCCACGTCGGGACCGATCCAGCGACGACCGGTGAGCGAGGTCTCAACTCCCAGAAAGTTCATATCTGCGCCCCTTTCCTGCGTGCCCGCCCCTAGTCCGATACCGGGCTGACCATGGCAAAGGCCGGATCTGCGCGGACCCGGCCTTTCACCTTTCTTCAAATACTCAAATCCCGACCGGTGCTGCAAGCCGCACGGTCAGAGCTTACTGATGCGCGCTCAGCGGAGTGCGATAGCTCATCCGGCGGACCGAGCCTGTCTTGGATCGCATCAGCAAGGTGGTGGTCTCAACCCAGCCCGGCTGGCGCTTGATCGACGGCAGCAGCGAACCGCCGGTGACGCCGGTCGCGGCAAAGATCACATCGCTGGTCACCATTTCATCACGGCTGTAGACCCGGTCCAGATCGGTGATGCCAGCCTTGGCGGCGCGGGCTTTCTCATCGTCGTTGCGGAACAGAAGACGGCCAAAGATCTGCCCGCCCATACATTTCAGCGCAGCGGCGGCCAGCACGCCCTCAGGCGCGCCACCCTGGCCCATATACATGTCGATGCCGGTGATCTCGCTTTCGGCGCAATGCATGACGCCCGCAACGTCGCCATCGGTGATCAGGCGGATCGAGGCCCCGGTTTCGCGGACCTCGGCGATCATGGCCTCATGACGCGGCCGTTCCAGAATGCAGACGGTGATGTCGCCGGGCGCGCAGTTCTTGGCCTTGGCGAGGGCTTCGACCCGTTCACGCGGGCTCATGTCGAGGGAGACGACATTCTCGGGCAGGCCCGGGCCGACAGCCAGCTTGTCCATATAGGTGTCAGGTGCGTGTAGCATGGAGCCGCGCGGTCCCATGGCAATGACGGTCAGCGCATTGGGCATGTCCTTGGCGGTCAACGTGGTGCCTTCCAGCGGGTCCAGAGCGATATCGACGCCGGGGCCGTTGCCGGTGCCGACTTCCTCGCCGATATAAAGCATCGGCGCCTCGTCACGCTCGCCTTCGCCGATGACCACGACACCTGCGATGTCCAGCAGGTTCAGCTGCTCGCGCATGGCGTTGACGGCGGCCTGATCGGCGGCTTTCTCATCGCCGCGACCGATCAGCGGTGCCGAGGCCAGAGCGGCCTGTTCGGCCACACGGGCCAGGCCGAGCGACAGCAGGCGGTCGTTGAATGCGGCGTCGTTGGTGTCAGAAGTCATAGCCAATGTCCTATCTCAATCCCGGGTCGGTGCCGTCGCATACCCTGCATCTGGCAGCGCGGGCAAGGGCAGTTGGCGGTAACAGCGCGCTGCAATCGGCGCCGCTACCGGTGTTTTTCTGCGTTTGGGCCTGTCAGACCTCTTCAATCCGCAGGGCAACGGGTTCGCTTGCCACCACATCGGTCTTGGCGAGGTCTTCCAGCGCGGTCTGCAGGGTGCTGGAGGTGCATTTGTGGGTGACGATCAGCACAGGAGCGGTCGGTTCGGTATGGCCGTATTGGCGCATCCGGTCGATCGAGATGCCGGCATTGCCGAGGGCCGCCGCCACCTTGGCCAGCGCGCCGGGTTTGTCCAGCAGCGCCAGGCGCAGGTAATGCGGTGCGGCCAGGCTCGTGCGGGCGGCGGGGGCATCCTCCAGCGAGGTGGCAGGCTGACCAAAGGTGGCCAGACGAGTGCCACGGGCCAGATCGCAGATATCGCCCAGGACCGCGCTGGCGGTTGGGCCCTCGCCGGCGCCGGGGCCGCGCAGAACGATCTGTTCAACCGCGTCACCTTCGATCACGACCATATTGGTGCCGCCTTCCAGCTGGCCAAGCGGTGAATCCGCCGGCACCAGACAGGGTGTCATGCGCTGTTCCAACCCACGCCCGGTGCGCTGTGCAACGCCGAGAAGCTTGATGCGGTAGCCCATGTCGGCGGCGTGGCGGATATCATCCAGGCTGATGCGCTGGATGCCTTCCAGCTGCACGTCGTCGAAGGCGGGCTTGGTGCCAAAGGCGATGGCCGAAAGGATCGCAAGCTTGTGCCCGGCATCAATGCCGCCCACATCAAGGTTCGGATCGGCCTCAAGATAGCCCAGGCGGCCGCATTCCTCGAACAGGGCATTGTAGCCCTGACCGGTGGCTTCCATCTGGGTCAGGATGTAGTTGCAGGTGCCGTTCATCACGCCCATGACGCGGGTGATCTGATTACCGGCCAGACCTTCGGTCAGGGATTTGATCACCGGAATGCCACCGGCCACAGCGGCCTCGAAACGGATCACGCGGCCTGCGGCCTCGGCCTGTTCGGCCAAAGCCTGACCGTGGATCGCCAGGAGCGCCTTATTGGCGGTGACCACATCCTTGCCCGCAGCCAACGCGGCCTCGGTGGCGGCTTTTGCGGCGCCTTCATGGCCGCCCATCAGCTCGACAAAGACATCCACATCGTCGCGGGTTGCCAGCGCCACGGGATCGGTTTCCCAGGCGTAGTCGCCGAGCGGGACGCCGCGATCCTTGCTTGCGTCGCGCGCCGAAACCGCGGTGATCTCGATGCGGCGTCCGGTGCGGGCCTCCAGCATGGCCGCCTGCCGACGGACGATCTTGACCACGCCGGTGCCAACCGTGCCCAAACCTGCGATACCAAGGCGAAGCGGCTCTGTCATAGCTGGGGATCCTTTAATTCCGAAAGACGTCTCCCCGCCTTAGCGGGTTCGGCGCAGCGGTGCAACGGCAGCGGCGGCTCCGGGCGGACAATTCCGAAGAGCGGGTTTTGGTGGCAGCAATGCAGTCGCAGGATCCACGCGCAGGGGTATCTCGACCGGCGTCCAAGGCAGGTGTCGCCTAGGGCTGGGCTGCGCGCAGCGCATCGGCGCGGGCCTGAAGGCGGGCAGCGCGGGCCTCCAGCGTCTGCTGGAGCGCTTTGCTCTCCTCGGCGGGGGGCGTCTCGGGGGTCAAGGCCTGCTCCAGCGGAACAAGGGCCGGATAATCGGCACCGCGCAGGTCTGGGGTCAGCCGGTCTTCCAGCTCCGGCACCCGCGCGCAGCCGCAGAGCAGCACGGCCGCGGTCAGCAAGGTCAGGCGCATGGTGGTCCCGTGGCTGATCCATGCCGCCCGCTCGTCATCAGTTGCGGGCATCTGCGGCCGGTTCTCGGGCTCTGCGGTCAACTGCATCAAAACCATCCTTGTTCGCTGTTCCCTTGATGCACATATTGGTGAAAAGGCACAAGCGGGGCTTTTATCTGAACATCTGTTCAGATATTGTTGAGGCATGGCACGTACCCAAGGTTCACATTCCGATATCACAGGCCCACGCATCCGTGCCGCCGCCCTGCAGCTGTTTGCCCAGCATGGGTATGCGGCTGTTTCAATGCGCCAGATCGCATCAGAGGTCGGGGTGCAGGCGGGGGCGCTCTATAACTATACACCAGACAAGCAGAGCCTGCTGTTCAGCCTGATGGAAGGTCACATGACCGAGCTGTTGCAGGCCTGGCAGGATCAGCGCAGCCCCGATCAGGCGGTTACAACCGGCAGCGCCGAGGACCATGTGGTGGCGCGGCTTGAGGCCTTTACCCGGTTTCACATTCGCTTTCACCTGGAACGGCCCGATGCGGTGTTCATCGCCTATATGGAGCTGAGAAACCTGTCAGAGGACAATTTCGCAGCCATCGAATCCCTGCGCCGCGAATATGAAAATACACTGGAGACCATCTTGAAGGATGGCGTGCGGTTGGGGGTGTTTCACATCCCCGATACCAAGATCGCGACGCTGGCGGTGATTGCGATGCTGAACGGTGTGATGACCTGGTATCGCAGCGGTGGACGTCTGTCGCTGGATGAGGTCGAGGCGATTTACTGGGATATGGTGCAGAAATCCGTGCGCGCCTGACAGCCCGACAGCGGGCGCGGCGCTGTTGACGCCGCACCCGCCGGGGCGGTGATGTTTGAGGTCTAATGCGCCGGACGGATAAAGCTGCCGTTGCGCAGATCCCTGAAGGCCTGCCGCAGCTCTTCCTGGGTGTTCATCACGATCGGGCCGTGCCAGGCCACGGGTTCCTCGATCGGCGCGCCTGAGATCAGCAGGAAGCGTAGGCCATCGGGGCCTGCCTGCACGGTAATTTCCTCGCCGCTGCCAAAACGCACCAATGTGCGATCCCCTGACATGTCGCGGATATGCAGCTCTTCGCCTGCGACCTCTTTTTCCAGCAGGACCCCCTGTGGCGGGGCGGCATCGACAAAAGCGCCCTGACCGGCAAAGACATAGGCAAAGGCCCGTCGATAGGTGTCGATGGAGAAGGTCTTTTTCACGCCGGGAGGCACCGAGACATCCAGATACTGCGGGTCGGCGGCAATTCCGTCCACCGGGCCGCGCTTGCCCCAGAATTCGCCCACGATGACCTTTACGCGGGTGCCGTCATCGTCGATGACCTCGGGAATGTCCTTGGCGGTGATGTCCTGATAGCGCGGCGCCGTCATCTTCTGGCTGGCGGGAAGATTGCCCCAGAGCTGGAAGCCGTGCATCTGACCCTTTGCGTTGCCCTTTGGCATTTCCTGATGCAGGATGCCTGACCCTGCGGTCATCCACTGCACGTCACCTGCGCCCAGGACACCGTTGTTGCCGAGTGAGTCGCCGTGCTGAACGGTGCCGTCCAGAACATAGGTGATGGTCTCGATCCCGCGGTGCGGATGCCAGGGAAACCCCGCTTCGAAATCCGCAGGGTGGTCATTGCGGAAGTCGTCAAACAGCAGGAACGGGTCCAGTTCACTGGGGTCGTGGAAGCCGAAAGCGCGATGCAGTTTGACGCCTGCGCCCTCCAGCGCCGGAGTGGCGGGGCGGGTCTCTAGGATAGGGCGGATCGACATAGCGGGTCTCCGGTTGCTGATTGCTCCGTCATAAATAGGCCTGTGCGAGTGTGTCGAAAAGCCCTTCCGGTTAACGGCTGATGTGCGGGAGCGCACAGCCGCAGTCGGTACGGCCCCTGGTGCAGCGGTGCCGCGACAACAGGGGGGCTATGCGGTCAGACGCAATCAGGGTACATCCGCCCGGACCAACCCCGTGATGCAGGCGGGGTGCGACGAACAGGCTGAGGGAGCAGGTGATGGGCGAGATGACTGGATCGGGCGAGATGAGCGATGAGATTTTGGCAACCGTCAATGCCTCGGCACCGCGACGGCTGCTGGCGACAGTGATGCTGGTCGTGGTGGGGGCGCTGGTGATCTATGTTGCACTGGCCACGCCGCCTGCCGCGCATTGGCTGGTGTTCCTGCTGGCCATCGGCGGTTTCTGCCTGTGGCTGGCGATGCGTCTGTGGCAGGCGACAGCGTTGCGGATCGAGCTGACAGA
Organism: Phaeobacter sp. JH204B; assembly: GCF_048055755.1. Lineage (NCBI taxonomy): Bacteria > Pseudomonadati > Pseudomonadota > Alphaproteobacteria > Rhodobacterales > Roseobacteraceae > Phaeobacter > Phaeobacter sp. JH204B. The sequence continues at coordinate 25,478 of NZ_JAYMXF010000002.1, read as the reverse complement.
ACAGGTGCTGCGCAGCTCTGACGGGGCCGTGATCGCCGAGGTCGCAGATGTCGTCGCGGTGGACCGCGGCGTATTTGCGTTCAAGCCGTCAAACGGGTTTCTGATCCGCACCGCCTCAAAGGGCGACCGCAGCTGGCGGCCCGGGCTTTGGTGGCGGCTTGGACATCGCATTGGCATTGGGGGTGTGACGCCGGGGGCGCAGAGCAAATCCATGGCCGAGATCCTCGCCATCATGATTGCACGGCGTGAGGCGGGACAACCACAGGTCTGAGACCGAATTTATTCGACGAACATAGTAAGGTGCCACCGTTACCGGAGGCGCCTTTGTTTTTCGATCCACTCTTGGGTGGTCCGTAGGGTGTCAGTCTGTTGACGGTGTGCTGTCGTCATGGCCGCCGCCGCTGCCATCCTGACCTTCGAATTTTACCTGTGGTGCAAAGCGGGGTCGGGTGAAGACGAAATTCTCGATGTCCATGGCTGGCAGGCCGATGTTGAACGCAGGGTCGATGTCGTTGCGGGTTTCCACCAGAATGACCCGCTCCTGATCGGGCATGTTTGGCAGGTTGGCTTTTACCTGCTGGATCGTGGCGTCCTGCCATTCCGCGAACTGTCCGCCGCGCACCTTGGACCAGTCAACGTAGTAGCGGTTGTCCGTCTCGTCCCAGCGGATCACCGAAATCCGCAGGGAGATCGACGAATCCACGCGGATCAGCAGCTTGGCCAGCTCGTGCATACTGTCGATATAGTCCTCGTTGAGCGTGGAGGTCTCCCGCGAGATGAGGTCCGAGATCGTATAGGCGGCCTTGAGGTTCACACCTTCCTGCCGGAAAGCATCGAAATAGGTGTAGATCGCCGCAAAGACACCGAGCAGCAGCGGCATGTAAAAGGCGAATTCCACCGAGACGGAACCGTCGGTCTCTCGCTTGTAGCGGCGAAACAGGGCGCGGATATTGGTCAACATGGCTTACCGAGGCTCCTGAACAAAGGCGGAGGTCGCATAGAGGCGGATCCGGCCGTCGGCGTCATTGTCCATGTCATCGGCCAGGCCCCAGTGGGGAAAGACCGGCTTGAACGCCATGCAGGCGCGGATGAACATCAGCTCGTTTGACGCCCCTGTCACGAAGGTTCGGACCGGCTGCACGTCCTCGACCCGGTTGATGCAATCGGGCTCGGGATCGACGGGCATCCAGGCGTAGGGGTCGACCTGGACCATTTCCAGCCTGAGCGACGTGCCGCAGTCGCGAATAAACCCGGACCGGCTACAGACCTCATCGCGGATTTCATTGTGCTGTTTGGGCACGCCGGTCGACAGGCGCAGGCCGCGCACGGTCTGATCCAGCGCCCGCTCCAGCATCGACTGCTGGATGGTGATCATGCCCAGTTCCACCGTATTCATCAGCAGGAACAGAAAGGCCGGGATCACGATGGCAAATTCAACCGTGGCATTGCCGTCTTCGCGATCGCGAAACAGGCGCAGCGCCCGGCGCAGCCGATGGAGGCCCTTATGCGGGAGGTGACAGGTCATTGGGTCAGCCTCAGCTGGCGGATCGACGTGGCGATCGAGGCAAAAGCGTCGTTGATCTCCAGCCCGTTGACGTCAAAGTGATGGGCATCCGAGCTGGCACAGTCCTTCAGCACCGCAGTGCCGCCGCTGGGCGCTTCAAAGCCGATGGTATAGACCACGATGCCCTGATTCTTGGCAGCGGTGCAGATGGCGCTGGTGCGGGCGTTTTTGACGCTGGTGTTCCAGTAGTCATAGACACCGTAGTACCAGACGCTGCGCGCCGAGGACTGCCCCATCCAGTCGCCATAGAGGTTGGAATAGAGATACTTCAGCGACGTGTCGGCAAAGAGATCCGCGTAGCTCAGCCGTTGCACATTGGCAGGCTCGCCCTGTTCGTCCTGCCACCAGCAGCTATAGCTGTCGCATTTGCGGTAGCTGCCCTGACCATAGGCGTGGTCTTCCCAGCGGTTGAGGCGATCCCACCAGTATTTGTCGCGCTGCGGGTCATAGAGCGAATAGCGCGGATTGGATCCGGTCGCCGCCGAATTGTACCAGACGTCGGATGGCCCCTCACGGTGATCCTGCTCCACATAATACTGCGCAGTGTTCTGACCGTCGGTCATCAGGACGATGACCTTGACGGTTTCACTGTCGTTGAAATTCGCAGGCCGGTTGGCAAAGGTTGCCGGAACCATAGAAGCGCCCCCCGAGGCCAGCGCGCTGATGGCCGGGCGGGCGGAGGGATCGAGCAGGGCGGTCCCCCATTTCATACCGACGTCAATCGACGTATTGCCTCTTGCGTAGAGGTTGTCGATGAAGGTTTTCAGTGTGTTTGCATCTTTCTGGAGCGGCAGCGTCTCGCGGTCTGCGCGATCTTCGCAGACGGGGCTTGCGACGAGGTCCGAGCTGCGACGGTAATCACCGCTGGACCATGGGCTGAAGTGCATTGTGCGCTGCAGCTCGATCCCGGTCGACAGGGCGGTGCTCTGGAAATGGGCGCCGGTGAAATTCACACAGTTGGAGTATTCGTGTTCATCGGTCGTTGTGTATTGGTCCATCAAATCCGCCGGGAGGCTGACCTGAGTGGCGTAGGGGATGATCGAGATCGACATCTTGTTGTCGATGGTATTGGCGACCATCGTGTCGATGAAGTCTTTGGCCGCAACCTTGAGGTTGGTCAGGCGACTGTTGGAGTTCATCGAGCCGGAGACATCCAGCACCAGTGAAATCTCCAGCCCGTCAATGCTCTCTTCTGCGCGCGAGGTCGCGTAGAGAGGCATGTCCTGACCGCTGGAGAATTTCAGCATATGGGTTTCAAATGTGGTGTCGATGGTGCTCTGCACCTTTTTGAAACCGATCCCGGTTTCGGCCACCGGTGGGGTGTAATATTTGTTCAGCCCGGCCTTGTTGAGATAATCCTGAACAACCACTGCAGGCGGCAGTGGCTGATCGAGGTCAGCTGCTGCCAGAACCGCACGGTCGAGCGTATATTGCAGGATAGTCCGGTCGCGCTCCATGCGCATCAGATCGACGCCGATCCCGCCGACGGCCAGCATCGACAGCAGAAATCCCACCATGGGTTTCAGCAGCACGCCCGATTCATCCGCGCGGAACGCCCGCAGCCGCGCATCGCCACGGACACAGGCGGTCAGGCAGGCCTTGCGGGCTGCGATGGATATCTTGTCAAAACGCGTAGTCATAAGTCGAACCCCCAGCCGCTTAACCCCCCGGCACAGCGCCATCAGAAATGGAATTTCACACTTATTAATGCTTTATGAAGGTGGCGGAATTGGGGCGTATACCGGACCAAATCGCGCGAATTGTCGTCAATTCCAGGCCCAATGAGGTCTCGGCGCGCCGGTTGTTCGGGCGCTGCGAACAAATCGACGGTAGCTGCGAGCAAGAGGCGACTCAGTCAAATGCCCACTGTTTTCAAATTGCCTAAAAATAAATCTTTTTGCATGGGAATGGTCAAAAAGGTCGCACCTTCTTAATCCAAGAGTCATAGTGTCCGAACACTATCTCACTGAGTCGACGCAGAAGCACGGAGTACAGCCTGATGAGCAGTGCAACAGAACCCAGTTTTCGCCAGAGTGTGGACCTGATGTTCAACAGGGCAGTTGCCCTGATGGACCTGCCACCAGGCCTGGAAGAGAAAATCAGGGTTTGCAACGCGACCTATACGGTGCGTTTTGGCGTTCGCCTGCGTGGAGGCATCCAGACCTTCACCGGCTATCGCTCGGTTCATTCCGAACATATGGAACCCGTCAAAGGCGGTATCCGCTATTCGATGGGCGTGAACCAGGATGAGGTTGAGGCGCTGGCGGCGCTGATGACCTATAAATGTGCGCTGGTCGAAGCGCCGTTTGGCGGCTCGAAGGGCGGGCTCTGCATTGATCCGCGCCAGTATGAAGAACATGAGCTTGAACTCATCACCCGCCGTTTTGCCTATGAGCTGGCCAAGCGCGACCTGATCAACCCGTCGCAGAACGTTCCGGCCCCTGATATGGGCACCGGCGAACGCGAGATGGCCTGGATCGCCGACCAATATGCGCGGATGAACACCACCGACATCAACGCCAAGGCCTGTGTTACCGGCAAGCCGCTGAATGCCGGCGGGATTGCCGGCCGTGTGGAGGCCACCGGCCGTGGCGTGCAATACGCTCTGCGCGAGTTTTTCCGCAACCCCGAGGACGTGGCTGCGGCCGGTCTCGAAGGGAAGCTGGACGGCAAGCGGGTCATCGTTCAGGGTCTGGGCAACGTGGGCTACCACGCGGCAAAGTTCCTGATGTCCGAAGACGGTGCCAAAATCACCGCAGTGATCGAACGCGATGGCGGTCTGGTCGATGAAAACGGTCTGGACATCGAAGCGGTGTCCCATTGGATTGCCAACCATGGCGGCGTCACCGGTTACCCGGATGCCCGCTACGTCGAAAACGGCGCGGTTCTGCTGGAGGAGGCCTGTGACATCCTGATTCCGGCGGCGCTGGAAGGGGTGATCAACCTCTCCAACGCGGCAAACGTGAAAGCGAATCTGATCATCGAGGCGGCCAACGGTCCAATCACAGCGGGCGCTGACGAGATCCTGCGCAAGAAGGGCGTGGTGATCATTCCCGACATGTATGCCAACGCGGGTGGTGTGACGGTTTCCTACTTCGAGTGGGTGAAGAACCTCAGCCATATCCGTTTTGGCCGGATGCAGCGCCGTCAGGAAGAGGCACGCCATCAGCTGGTCGTGGATGAGCTGGAAGCGCTGTCGGAAAGCCTGGGCAAGACCTGGACGCTGGATCCGAAGTTCAAGGAACGCTACCTGCGGGGCGCCGATGAGCTGGAGCTGGTGCGGTCGGGGCTCGATGACACTATGCGCACGGCTTATCAGTCCATGCGCGAGGTCTGGCATGGCCGCGACGATGTCACCGATCTGCGCACCGCCGCTTATCTGGTGTCCATCGACAAGGTCGCCAAGAGCTACCGCGCCAAGGGGCTTTGATCGTCACGCGAAGGACCCGAACCGGATCGGGGCCCCGCAAACACACCGGGCGCTGACGCGGTTTTGCGCCCGACCTACAGGAAACCTCGCCAGCTTGGCGGGGTTTCTTGCGTTTTGGATGTCCGCTGCGACGCGTTGGAATGCCGCCGATGCCCTTAGGAAACCCCGATAAAGCAGTAGCGCTGCGATCAAGGCGGCCCGCTGGCCAGGCCCGAGGCGCGATCCGGCAACGCTGGCTTCTTTGCTCTGGACACATGTGTATTGAATGTGCTGCTGATAGCGGGCGGTGTCGTTTGCAAGGGCGGATCAGGGCAGGTGCAGCACCGGTCGGCACGGGTGTCCCGGCCAGGGCTGGAACCGGGAACAGGGCGCGGGCCAATCGGTGCATCAGGGCTGGTATCGGGATGCGGAACGCGCCAGACTGTCGCCCATGAGGGCGCGGCGGCTGGCATGAGATCACCGCGGGTGCAGGTGGCCTGGCCTGCGGACGACCGGGGGATCAACCGGGATACAAAGGGGGGAGCGGGGATGCGATTTTCTGGCTGGCGTGTGCTGCGCGAAGGGCTGACAGGCAACCGGTGCTGGCAGGCCCATTGGCGCGACCCGGATCCCAAACCCGAATATGATGCGGTGATCATCGGCGGCGGTGGTCACGGGCTGGCCACGGCCTATTACCTGGCCAAGGACCACGGGATGCGCAATATCGCCGTGCTGGAGCGCGGTTATATCGGCGGTGGCAATGTCGGACGGAACACCACCATCGTGCGGGCGAATTACTATCTGCCCGGCAATTCGGAGTTCTATTCCCATTCGTTGAAGCTCTGGGAGGGGCTGGAGCAGGATCTGAACTACAATGCGATGATGTCGCAGCGGGGGATCCTGAACGTGTTCCACAATGACGCGCAGGGCGACAGCGCGGTGCGGCGGGCGAATGCGATCATCAATCAGGGCGATGATGCCGAGATCCTGTCCCGTGACCAGCTGCGCCAAATGGTGCCGCTGCTGAACTATGACAATAACCGGTTTCCCATCCAGGGGGCGCTGTTGCAGCGGCGGGCGGGCACGGCGCGCCATGATGCGGTCGCCTGGGGCTTTGCGCGGGGGGCGGATCAGCGCGGTGTCGATATCCTGCAGAATTGCGAGGTCACCGGCATTCGGACCGAGGGCGGCAAGGTCATCGGGGTGGAAACCCCCCGTGGTCTGATCCGCGCGGGCAAGGTTGCGATGGCCGCCGCCGGGCGCTCCAGCCAGGTGGCGGCCATGGCGGGGCTGACCCTGCCGATCGAGAGCCATGTGCTCCAGGCCTTTGTCTCCGAAGGGCTGAAGCCGATTATCGACCACGTCATCACCTTTGCGGAGGGGCATCTCTATATCAGCCAGTCCGACAAGGGGGGGCTGGTGTTTGGCAGCCATCTCGACCTCTATGCCTCTTATGCGGCGCGGGGCAATCTGCCGATGGTGGAACACACGATGGAGGCCTGCATGGCGATGCTGCCGGCCATCGGCAAGGCGCGGCTGCTGCGCAGCTGGGGCGGCATCATGGATATGACGCCGGACGGATCGCCGATCATTGATCGCACGCCGATTGAGGGTCTCTATCTCAATGCGGGCTGGTGTTATGGCGGCTTCAAGGCAACCCCTGCCTCGGGGCAGTGTTATGCGCATCTGATCGCCACGGATCGCCCGCATCAGGCGGCGGCAGCGTTCCGGCTGGACCGGTTTGAGACCGGTCGAGGCCTGATGGATGAGGAGGCGACCGGTGCGCAGCATAACCTGCATTGACCATCGCGTGGTCCGCGCCGGCGTCGTGGCTGGCGTGACGGCGTATTTGAGTATTTCTGGAAAGGTGAAAGGGCGCCCGTCATGAGGATTACCTGTCCGCTCTGCGGTGAGCGTGATCGTCGCGAGTTCTATTATCGCGGGGCGGTGCTGGAGGCGCCGGAGGAGGGCGCGCCCCTCGAGGTCTGGCATGCTCATGTCCATCTGCGGCTCAACCCGGCAGGCCCGCTGGAGGAATGGTGGTACCATCAGCACGGCTGTGGCAGCTGGATCAGGGTGCGGCGCGACACCTCAAATCACGAGATGCTCGCCGCCGCGCCTGCGGCAACCGGGGAGGCGGGCTGATGCGGGTTGCAGGTTGGGGCGGCATGGCAGAGCCGCGCGAGGTCGATTTCAGTTTCAATGGGCGTGTGTTGCGGGGGCATGAAGGTGAGCCGCTGGCGGCGGCGCTGTTGGCCAATGACATTCACCTTGTCGGGCGCTCGTTCAAATATCATCGGCCACGCGGCATCCTGACCGCGGGCAGCGAGGAGCCCAATGCGCTGGTTACCCTGGGCGAGGGGGCGGCGCAGGAACCCAATCTGCGCGCCACCACCCTGCCGGTCTACCAGGGGTTGGCGGCGCGGAGCCAGAACTGCTGGCCCTCGGTGGGCTTTGATGTGATGGCCGTCAATGATCTGGCGGCCCCGTTTCTGGGCGCGGGGTTCTACTACAAGACCTTCATGTGGCCTGCGATCTTCTGGGAGAAGATCTACGAGCCGGTCATTCGTCGTGCAGCAGGGCTGGGGGCGTTGTCCGGGGCGCCGGATGACGGGACCTACGAAAAGGCATTTGGGTTCTGTGATCTTCTGGTCATCGGCGCGGGACCTGCGGGTCTGATGGCGGCGCTGACGGCGGCGCGGGGTGGTGCGGATGTGATCCTTTGTGACGAAGATAGCGCGCCCGGTGGTCGCCTGCTGAGCGAGCGCGAGACCATCGCAGGGCAGCCTGCACGGGACTGGGTGGCGGCTGTGGTTGCGGAGCTGGACAGTCTGGACAATGTGCGGCGCATGGCCTCGACCACGGTGACCGGGGTCTATGATCAGGGCACCTATGGTGCGCTTGAAACCACAGCTGCCGGGTCCGGCAAGGCTGCGCGCAGCTGTTTCTGGCGGCTGGTGGCAAAACGCGCGATCCTGGCATCCGGCGCGCTGGAGCGGCCGGTGGCCTTTGCCAATAACGACCGACCCGGCATCATGATGGCAGGTGCGGTGCGAAGCTACCTCAATCGGTGGGGGGTGGCGCCCGGAGAGCGGGTGACGGTGTTTGCCAACAATGACGATGCTCATCGGACGGCACGGGATCTGGCGGCGGCGGGTGTTCATGTCGCGGCGGTCATCGACAGCCGCCATGACGCACCACAGAGCGATGAGTTCCGGGTGATCCGGGGCGCTCAGGTCTGCAATGCCTCAGGCCGTCAGCGATTGGAAAGCCTGACGCTGCGCTCTGTTGCGGGGGAGGAAAAGCTGCAGACCGACTGTCTGGCCATGTCCGGTGGCTGGAATCCGACGCTGCATCTGACCTGTCACCTGAACGGGCGGCCGCGCTGGCGGCGCGATCTGGCCTGTTTTGTGCCGCAGGAGCGCGCGGTGCCGGGGCTGGCGGTTGCCGGGGCCTGTGGCGGAGCTTTCTCCACTGCGGCGGCCTTGCGGGATGGGGCGGAGGCGGGCGCACGCGCGCTAGAGGCGCTGGGCAGGCGCGCTGTGCCCGTGGAGCTGCCGGAGGCCGAGGATGCGCCCTGCCGGGTGACGCCGCTGTGGTCGGTGCCGGGGCGCGGGCGGGCCTGGGTGGATTTCCAGAACGATGTGACGGTCAAGGACATCTGTCAGGCGGGGCGCGAGAATTTCCGCTCGGTCGAGCATATGAAGCGGTACACCACGCAAGGCATGGCCACCGATCAGGGCAAGAGCTCCAATGTGGTGGCTCTGGCGGTGCTGGCCGAGGCCACGGGCCGCAGCATTCCCGAGACCGGCACCACCACTTTTCGCCCGCCTTATGTGCCGGTGCCGATCGGGGTGATGGGGGCAGGCGCGCAGGATCACGGCTTTGCGCCGCGTCGGCTGCTGACATCCCATGCGCTGGCCGAGGATATGGGCGCGCATATGATGGAGGTGGGGCTGTGGTATCGCGCCAGCTATTTTCCAAAACAGGGTGAAACCAGCTGGCGGCAATCCTGCGATCGCGAGGTCGGGTATGTGCGCAATGCGGTTGGGGTGGCGGATGTCTCCACCCTTGGCAAGATCGACATTCAGGGGCCGGATGCCGCGCGGTTACTGGACTATGTCTATGCCAATGGGTTTGCCACGCTGCAACCCGGTCGGGTGCGCTATGGGCTGATGCTGCGCGAAGACGGGTTTGTCATGGATGACGGCACCACCGCCTGTCTGGCGCCAGACCACTATGTGATGACCACCACGACCGCAGCGGCCGGGCAGGTGATGGCGCATCTGGAATTCGTGAGCCAGGCGCTGCACCCGGAGTGGGACGTGCGGATCCATTCTGTGACCGAGCAGTGGGCGCAGTTTTCCATCGCAGGCCCGAAGGCGCGGAGGGTGTTGCAGGATCTCCTCGGCGCGGCATTTGTTAGCGAGGATTGGCCGTTCATGGCCTGTGGCGCAGTTGCGCTGGGAGAGGTCACGGCGCGGCTGTTCCGCATCTCTTTCTCGGGCGAGGGGGCCTATGAGCTGGCGGTTCCTGCGCGCTATGGCGAGAGCCTGTTTGGCGAATTGCTGCGCCGGGCGGAAGCGCTTGGCGGTGGGGCCTATGGGCTGGAGGCATTGAATGTGCTGCGCATTGAAAAAGGGTTTCTGACCCATGCCGAGATCAACGGCACCGCGACGCTGCATGATCTGGGGTTCGGTGGGATGCTCCGCTCCGGCAAACCCTGTGTCGGTCGCGCGATGGCCCTGCGCGAGGGGCTCGTCGACAAGGCGCGGATGCGGCTGGTCGGGATCAGACCCACCGGCGCGGTGCAGCAGCTGACCGCCGGGGCGCATCTGTTTGACCCGGAGGATCCGGTCGACCGGCCACATGATCAGGGTTATGTCACCTCGGTCTGCTATTCGCCGACCTTGGGGCATACGATTGGTCTGGCGCTGATAAAGGCCGGTCCAGACCGGATTGGCGATCCGATCCGCATGGTGGATCACACGGCAGGGCTGGACGTGCTCTGCGAGATTGTCGAGCCGGTGTTCTTTGATCCAGAGGGGGAGCGTGCGCGTGGTTAAGCTGATTGCAAAATCGCCCTGTGCGGGGCTGCTGCCTGTGCAGGTGGGGGATCTGTCGCTGAGGGAGGCGACGCTGGAGGAAATGACCACCCTCGCGCCCTACGCCGGTCAAGAAGCCGCGCTCTCCGAAGTGCTGTCGGCCGCGCATGGGCTGCGCTGGCCGAAGCCGAACCGAAGCAACAGCAAGGCTGGGGCGCGGATTATCTGGTTTGGCCGTGAGCTGGCGCTGCTGTCCGGCGTGCGGCCGGATCCTGCGCTGGCAGATCATGCCGCGCTGACCGATCAGAGCGATGGCTGGGCCGTGGTGCTTCTGGAAGGCGCGCAGGGCGACGCGGTGTTGGCACGGCTCTGCCCGGTGGATTTGCGGCCCGCCGTGTTCAAACGCGGCCATACCGTCCGATGCGAGCTGAAGCACATGGCGGCCTCGGTCACCCGGCTCGGGCCAAAGAGCCTGCAGATCATGGTGTTCCGCTCCATGGCGGAGACACTTGTGGATGATCTGAAAACAGCGATGGAAGCTGTTGCGGCACGGGGGTAATCTCGGGGATCACCAACTGATTCCGGGAGCCAAGTGTATGATCCGTCTTGCCCTTGTCGCAGCTTTGCTGGCCGCGCCAGCCTATGCCGCTGAAAAAAAAGAAGAAAGCTGCAAGTATCAAGGGCAGGTCATGGCGGCCGTGCAGCAGGCGCGGCTGGACCGTGTGAAACAGGCTGATGTTGCCCAGACGATTCTGGACAGTGATCCCGCCTGGCCCGAGCAGTACAGCAAAGCCATTCCGCAGCTGACCGCGCATATCTACAGTCTGCGCAAGCGCGATCTGCGCGACAATGACTTCGGCGCGCTGCTGCAGCAGCAATGTCTGGCGAATTGGGATCAGATCCAGAAGATGCAGAAGCAGTTGCAGAGCAACTGAGATGTCGCTTCCCCCCGGGTTCCTTGATGAATTGCGCACTCGCGTCAGCCTCTCTCAGGTTGTCGGGCGCAAGGTCATGTGGGATCAGCGAAAATCGAATCAGGGCAAGGGCGACATGTGGGCGCCATGCCCCTTCCACCATGAAAAATCCGCCAGTTTCCACGTCGATGACCGCAAGGGTTTCTATTACTGCTTTGGCTGTCATGCCAAAGGGGATGCGCTGAAATTCGTGCAGGAGACGGAGAACGTCGGCTTCATGGAGGCGGTGCAGATCCTGGCGCAGGAGGCGGGGATGGAAATGCCCGCCCGCGACCCCAAGGCCCAGCAGAAGCAGGACCACCGGGCCCAGTTGGCCGAGGTGATGGAACAGGCGGTGCGGTTTTTCCGCCTTCAGCTCAACACGCGGTCGGGTGAGGCTGCGCGCAGCTATCTTGCGCGGCGCGGGCTGACGGGTCAGGCCCTGGAACGCTGGGAGATCGGTTTTGCCCCTGACGGCTGGCAGAACCTATGGGACGCGCTGCGCGGCAAGGGTGTGCCGGAAGAGCTGATCATGGGTGCGGGGCTGGCCAAACCCTCGAACAAAGGCGGCAAGCCCTATGACACCTTTCGCAACCGGATCATGTTTCCAATCCGCGATGCGCGCGGGCGGGCGATCGCCTTTGGCGGCCGAGCCATGGATCCGCGCGACAATGCGAAATATCTGAACTCGCCGGAGACCGCGCTGTTTGACAAGGGGCGCAGCCTTTACAATCACGGGCCTGCGCGCACCGCGTCGGGGAAATCCGGCCAGCTGCTGGTCGCCGAAGGCTACATGGATGTGATCGCCCTTGCAGAGGGCGGATTTGAGGCGGCGGTGGCGCCTCTGGGCACTGCGATCACCGAAAACCAGCTCCAGATGCTGTGGCGCATTGCGGATGAGCCGATCATCGCGCTGGACGGCGATACCGCTGGTCTGCGCGCGGCGATGCGGCTGATTGATCTGGCATTGCCCTTGCTTGAGGCGGGGAAATCCCTGCGGTTTGCGCTGATGCCCGAGGGCAAGGACCCCGATGACCTGATCCGAGCCGAAGGGCCGGAGGCGGTGCAGAGGGTGCTTGATCAGGCGATGCCGATGGTGCGGCTGCTGTGGCAGCGCGAAACGGAAGGCAAGGTTTTCGACAGCCCCGAGCGCAAGGCCGCGCTGGACAAGGCGCTGCGCGACAAGATCCGGCTGATCCGCGATCCCTCGATCCGCCGCCACTATGGCGAGGATCTGCAGGATCTGCGCTGGCAGCTGTTTCGCGGCGGGCGCCCGCGCGAAGCGACAGCGGCACCGGGGCTGGACGCCGGGTTCGACGCGCTGCCGGATCCGGGGTTTGATACCGGTTTTGATCCGGGGCCAAGCTTTGATCCGGGCTTTGGAGTTGCGGGCGATCCCGACTTTGGCGGCGATTATGATGGCGGCTACGATCCGGGCTACGACAGTGGAGTTGATCCCGGTTATGAGGCGCCGCCGCCGTCCGTCACCCCGGCTCAGGCGGGCAATCAGGGCAATTACAGCGCTGGAAAATTCCGCAAGGCTGGTGGTTTCCGCGATGGTGCCCGGATGCCCTGGCGCGGCAAGAACGCCCCACCACAGCCGCTGGAGACGACCCGTAATTCGCTGCTTGCTGGCGGCAGCGAGGAAGCGCTGGTGCGCGTCCGTGAGGCAGTGATTCTGGCGACGGTGATCACCACACCGGCGGTGATTGCAAAATATGAGGTCAATCTGGAACGTATGGCCTGTGTCGGCTCGGATCACGCGCTGCTGCGCGATCTGGTGCTGCGTCATGGTGTCGATGCGCCTGAACGGCTGAAAGAGGAAATTGCACAGGCTGCCGGCAGCCATGCCCTTGAAAACCTCTTTGCGCTTCGCCATGTGGCAATCAGCCCCTGTCTGCGTCGTCCCGGCGATGTGGAAATCGCCAGCCTGACCCTGGCGGAGGAATTTGCCAAGCTGGAGGCAAGCCGGGGCCTGGATGCAGAGCTGGCCGAGGCGGAAGAGGATCTGGACGGGCTGGCTGATGAGGCTGTGACATGGCGGCTGGGACAGGCTGCCGAAGCGCGCAACAAAGCCGTGCGCAGTGAGAACGAAGACCGAGCGCAATATGATGTGGGGGAGAACGGAGCGCGTCTGAACCGTGAGGAACGCGACGCTTTCGGAGCCCTTTTGGAACGAATTGGCTACTCCAAGAAGTGACCGCTGCGCCGCAGTCAGGTCGTTTTGCTAAGGAAGAGCGAAAGAAAAACGGGTAAACCGGGTGACGAATCAGCGGATCGCGATAATGATTCGCGAAACCGAATCGCCCCAGCCCCGACGAGGAGCATTGAATGGCCGCCAAAGATACCGACGACCGCAAACCTGACGATCAGGAGCCCGAAATCTCTCTCGACATGAGCCAGGCTCAGGTCAAGAAGATGATCGCCGAAGCGCGCGAGAAGGGTTACATCACCTATGATCAGCTCAATCAGGTCCTGCCGCCGGATCAGGTAAGCTCGGAGCAGATCGAGGACGTGATGTCGATGCTCTCCGAAATGGGCATCAACATCATCGAAGATGAGGAAGCCGAAGAGGAAGAGCAGAAGGGCTCGACCGATCTGGTGACCACCGACAGCAACCGCGAAGTGGCGGTGGCTGGCGCGGCAGCTGAGAAGCTGGACCGCACGGACGATCCCGTCCGCATGTATCTGCGCGAAATGGGATCGGTCGAACTGCTGAGCCGCGAAGGCGAGATCGCCATCGCCAAGCGGATCGAAGCTGGCCGCAACACGATGATCGCCGGTCTCTGCGAGAGCCCGCTGACCTTTCAGGCGATCACCATCTGGCATGACGAACTTCTGTCCGAAGACATTCTGCTGCGCGATGTGATCGACCTCGAGGCGACGTTCGGCAACCAGCTGGACGAAGACGGTGAAGTTGGCGAGCCGGTGGTGGATACCTCTGTCGTTGCCGCGAGCAAACCTGTGGCGAAAGACACCGGTCCAGAGCTCGACGCTGACGGCAACCCGATTGCATCGGACGACGACGAGGACGAGGACGATCAGGCCAACATGTCCCTTGCCGCGATGGAAGCGGCGCTGAAGGACAAGGTGCTGACCACGCTGGAACAGATCTCCTCCGACTATGCACAGCTGAGCGAAATGCAGGACAGCCGGATTTCGGCCACGCTGAACGAAGATGGCTCTTTCAGCGCGCAGGATGAGCAGATCTATCAGTCTCTGCGGTCTGAAATTGTTCTGCTGGTCAACGAGTTGCACCTGCACAACAACCGGATCGAAGCGCTGATCGACCAGCTTTATGGCATCAACCGCCGTGTCATGCAGATCGACAGCTCGATGGTGAAACTGGCGGATCAGGCCCGTATCAACCGTCGCGAGTTCGTGGATGCCTACCGTGGCCGCGAGCTGGATCCGAACTGGCTGGCCGATATGGCGGACAAGCCGGGACGGGGCTGGCAGATGTTTGTCGAACGTTCCACCGACAAGGTCGAAGAGCTGCGCGCCGATATGGCGCAGGTCGGTCAGTATGTCGGTCTCGACATCTCTGAATTCCGCCGCATCGTGCAGCAGGTCCAGAAGGGTGAGAAAGAAGCCCGTCAGGCGAAGAAGGAAATGGTTGAGGCCAACCTGCGTCTGGTGATCTCGATCGCCAAGAAATACACCAACCGCGGCCTTCAGTTCCTTGACCTCATTCAGGAAGGCAACATCGGCCTGATGAAGGCGGTGGATAAATTCGAATACCGCCGCGGTTACAAGTTCTCGACCTATGCGACCTGGTGGATCCGGCAGGCGATCACCCGCTCCATCGCGGATCAGGCCCGGACCATTCGTATTCCGGTCCATATGATCGAGACGATTAACAAGCTGGTTCGCACCGGCCGCCAGATGCTGCATGAAATCGGCCGCGAGCCGACGCCGGAAGAACTGGCCGAAAAGCTCCAGATGCCGCTGGAGAAGGTCCGCAAGGTGATGAAAATCGCCAAGGAGCCGATCTCTCTCGAAACCCCGATCGGGGACGAGGAAGACAGCCAGCTGGGCGATTTCATCGAGGACAAGAATGCCGTGCTGCCGCTCGACAGCGCCATTCAGGAAAACCTCAAGGAAACCACCACCCGCGTGCTGGCTTCGCTCACCCCGCGTGAGGAGCGGGTTCTGCGGATGCGTTTTGGCATCGGCATGAACACCGACCACACGCTGGAAGAGGTGGGCCAGCAGTTCAGCGTGACCCGCGAGCGGATCCGCCAGATCGAGGCGAAGGCGCTGCGCAAGCTCAAGCACCCGAGCCGGTCTCGCAAACTGCGCAGCTTCCTCGACCAGTAATGCGGCAGTTGATATCCGAACAGAACAGGCGCCCCGGTGGGGCGCCTTTTTGCTGTGTGCCTTGCAGCAGGGGGCGGTTCGGCATGGATTTTGCGGGTCCAGCCCGTCGCAGCCCGGCCCGCCTGTCTGGGTGGCGTTGTTAACCATTCCTAACAGTCAGCGATTGTTTTTGAGCCGCGAATACCTAAGTTACCAATATGTTAACTTTGCGAGATCGGAGGGGTCCAATGGCGCATCATTCGAATTTGAACGAGGCACTTAATGTGCTGGACGACAAGCTCCGCTCGCTCAGCGCGCTGACCAAGGCGAATGCCTTTCTTGTCGAAATCATGCGCAAAGATCGCGCCCTGCTTGAACAGATGGAAGCCCCTGCTGCCCGGGCGATGTTGATGGACCGCGCCTGCCAGTGCTTTGGTGCGGGCGCAGGAGATGCCGCAGATCCAGATGTTCTGGAGGTGCTGGCGACCGCCCTAACCGAAGGGCAAACAGCTGAAATCATTCCGTTTCCCACCGACCGACGTCATTGAGCGGGCCATAGGCACCGCCGCGTCACCGCGCCTGAGGTGACACATCCGGAAGGGGTGACCCTTCCGGATGTTTTTATGGGCGTTACTCCCCCGCAGTGCTGCGGCGCGTGCGGCCTCAGCCGGTCGGCATCAGGAAGACCTCCCGCACGGCATTGCGCGGGTCGGCCTCCAGCGCAAAGACAACGGCATCGGCCACGTCTTCGGGCTGGAGCTTGTCGGGCTTGGCTTCGTCGAAGAACGCGGTGTCCACCATCCCCGGCGCAACCACGGTACAGCGCCCGCCCCAGTCCTTCATCTCTTCGGCCAGATTGCCGCCATAGCCATGGACGAACCATTTTGAGGCGCCATAGATGGAGCCGGGGATATGCACCCGCCCTGCCGCCGAACCGGTCAGCACGATATGCCCTTTCTGCGGTTTCAGATGCGGGATAGCGGCTTTTGCCGTGTAGAGCAGGGCCATGATGTTGATATGAACCATGTCATGCCATTCCGAGGGGTCGCCGTTTTCCGTCCCGGGAGTGTTGAGACCGGTCCCGGCATTGGCAAAGGCTGCGTCGATCTGGCCGAAACTGTCGCGCAGATGCTGTAGGGCGGCGACCTGATCCTCGAATTTGGTGGCATCTCCCGGCAAGGCCAGGGCGCCGTCGCCCAGTTCCTCGGCGAGGCTGTTGAGCTTGTCTTCGGACCGGGCGAACAGGCCGACGTTCCAGCCTGCCTTGTGGGCCGCACGCGCGGTTGCTGCGCCGATGCCGCTGGATGCGCCGGTGATGAACAGGGTTTTCTGAGCCATGGGAGGATCCTCTGTCTTGTGGTTGTTTGACCGCTCAACGCGGCGAGTGCCCGATTGGTTGCGCAGGTGATGGGCCCGTTTCGGCAGCGTTGAATGTGAACAGTTGTGACTGGCCGTGGTCGGCGGTATCTGGAATCCTGCCGGTGGCCCTCTATCTCTAACCTGGGGCTTCGCGCAGATCGCAGGTCAGCTTGCGCGCGCATCCTCAGAGCCGCGGGCTGGATTACTCATCAAGGATAGGCATCATGCGACTATTTTCTGTGACTATTGCGGCGGCGCTTGCGCTGTCAGCCTGCGCCGAAGCAACCCCGACAGGTCATGTGACCGTCGATCAGGCGCGTGTCTTTGCTCTTCCTGACGGCAGTTTCGAAGTGGTCCCGCCGCAGGGCGCAGTGCGCTCGGCATTCTGGTGTGGCGCGGCGGACTACGCGCGCCGCGCGCTTGGTGCCGACTGGGGGCAGAGCATCTATGTCGCGCGGGGTGTCGGCGAGGGCGTCGCCGTGAACCGTAAATCCACCGTGCATTTCAGCCTGAGCCCGGTTGCAAGTGATCGTCCCGACAGTTGGCTGAAACGGACAAATGCCTATCGCGTTGGTGACCGGCTCAGCGTTCAGGAGGCCGATCACCAGTGCACCACCGCCTTTGTTCGCTTCTGACCGTCGCCCTCATTCGCAATAGGCGAGGTTCATCATGACCGGCTTTCCCAGTTTCAAATTCCGCAGAGCGCGTCAGATCTCCAGGGGCCGTCGGGCTGGACCACGCCGGACGGCACTCGCCGTTTTGGGTGTTGGGCTTGGCCTTCTGGCGCTGGCGGTGCCGGCATCCGCCTTTCGTGCGATCAACCGGCTGGAGGTCGTGCCCGCGGGGGCGAGTCAGTTTGAGGTGATCGGACGGGCCGGGGCGCTGAAATCCGACTACTGGTGTGCCGCCGGAGATTATGTGCGCAAATCGCTCGGACTGCCCTGGCAGACAAAGATCTACGCCGTCGACGGCATCGGGGCCAGCAGCACCACCGGTGCACGCTCCGCCGTGCGGTTCACCTTGGATCCGGCCGCCGCCGGGGTGACGCCATTCACCGGCAACTGGACCGGTGATATCCTGACGCCCGGCTATGCGTTTCGTGCCAATGCGGCCTATGGCAAATGCGAAGACTGGATTTTCCCCTTTCGCAGCCGTAACTGATAGCCGGGCAGAAGTTTGGGCATCGAGGTGATCCATGCAGGCAGAGTTCACCGTCTCCACCCGCGGGCAGGGGCTGTATGAAATCACCGATCAGATCGTGGACTGGGTATCGCGCGCGCCCTGCGACGCCGGGCTGCTGACGCTTTTTGTGCGGCACACCTCCTGTTCGCTGCTGATCCAGGAAAACGCCGATCCGGAGGTGCAGGGCGATCTCCTCGCTTATCTGTCGCGTCTGGTGCCGCCCGCGTCCGATCCGTCGATGGCCTATCTGCGCCACACCTATGAGGGGCCAGACGATATGCCTGCCCATATCAAGGCGGCGATCCTGCCTGTCAGCCTGTCGATCCCGGTGACCGCCGGGCGGCCTGCCTTGGGCACCTGGCAGGGCATCTACCTGTTCGAGCATCGCGACGCAGCGCACAGCCGCAGGGTGATCGCGCATTTGGTTTAAGCCCCGGCATCTTGTGGTCTTAATTCACCTCTACCCAAACCCTAGAGGCTGCCATATAGTTGTGGATAAGGGCGCAGCGGCGTCCGGTTGACCGGCGGACTGGAACAGGGGGGACAGCTGATGCGCTGCCCGTTTTGCGGAAATATCGACACCCAAGTAAAGGACTCGCGCCCTGCTGAGGATCACGTTTCGATCCGGCGGCGCCGGTTCTGCCCGGCCTGTGGTGGCCGCTTCACCACCTATGAGCGGGTGCAGTTGCGTGACCTCGTGGTGATCAAGACCAATGGCAAACGTGAAGATTTCGACCGCGACAAGCTGGAGCGCTCGATCCGCATTTCCATGCAGAAACGCCCGATTGAACCGGAACGCATAGATCAGATGATCTCGGGCATCGTGCGGCGCTTGGAGAGCATGGGTGAGACCGATATCCCGTCCAAGAAGATCGGTGAAATCGTGATGGAGGCGCTGGCCCGTATAGATACCGTGGCCTACGTCCGCTTTGCCAGTGTTTACAAGAACTTTCAGGCGGCGGATGATTTTGAGGATTTCGTTCACGAGCTGCGCCCGCCGGAGGCGCCGGAAGAGTGAACGCCTCCGGACGGATGCGGGCTGGGGATACGCGCTATATGTTGCTGGCCCTGTCGCTGGGACGACGGGGGCAGGGGCAATGCTGGCCGAACCCGGCTGTCGGCTGTGTGATCGTGCGCAAAGGCCGCATTGTCGGCCGGGGCTGGACCCAGCCGGGGGGCCGCCCTCATGCGGAGACCGAGGCATTGCGCCAGGCCGGTGCACTGGCGCGCGGCGCTACCGCCTATGTCTCGCTGGAACCCTGTTCTCATACCGGTAAGACACCTCCCTGTGCTCAGGCCCTGATCGACGCTGGCGTGGCGCGGGTGGTGGCAGCCATGGAAGATAGTGATCCACGGGTTTCAGGCCACGGGTTTGCGATGCTGCGCGATGCCGGTATCGAGGTCACCACCGGGGTGTGCTCGGACGCGGCGGCGCGGGATCATGCCGGTTTTTTTCTGAAGACGGAACAAGGGCGCCCCTTTGTGACGCTGAAGCTTGCGAGCAGCTTTGATGGCCGTATTGCCACCGCTGCGGGCGAGAGCAAATGGATCACCGGACCCGAGGCCCGCCGTGCCGTCCACGCGATGCGGGCACGCCATGATGCGGTGATGGTGGGTGGTGGGACTGCCCGTGCGGATGACCCGTCACTGACCGTGCGGGATCTTGGGGTGAGCCGTCAGCCCGTGCGGGTGGTGATTTCGCGACATCTCGACCTGCCGCTGATGGGGCAGCTGGCACGCAGTGCACGCAATATCCCGGTCTGGATCTGCCATGGGACCGGCGCCGATGCTGAGCGCCTGCGCGCCTGGGAAGGGTTGGGCGCGCGGTTGCTGCCCTGCGCCGCAGAGGGTCAGCAGCTGGATGCGGCTGATGTCTTGCAGCAGCTGGGGCAGGCGGGTCTGACACGCGTCTTCTGCGAAGGCGGCAGCGCGCTTGCGGCCTCGCTTCTGGCGCAGGATCTGGTGGATGAGCTGATTGGCTTCACTGCCGGGCTGGCCATCGGGGGTGATGGTCTGTCCTCAATTGGCAGCATGGGCCTAAAGGGTTTGGCCGATGCGCCGCGCTTTGATCTGATCGACATGCGTCCCGTTGGGGCAGATATCCAGCACCGTTGGGCCCGTTCACTGGGCTAGGTCGCCTAATGGCAGCAGCCTAGCGCCAGAGATGCGCATAGGTGGAGAATAGCCCCTGAAGCTTTGCCAGGGACCGGGTGGCGGTGCCCGGGGCAGGAATATCGCCCTTCGCCAGCCGCTCCACCACCAGTTCGACCTGACAGGGCAGGCCGCTGACCGGATCCACATAGCGCGGATAATCAATCAGCGCGGCATGGACCAACCCCATCAGGGAGGGGCGGGCCTGCCGTCGGGCAACGGGCACCGCGCCCAGATCCCGGGTCAGCCCCCAGCCCGCATAGAACGGTGCGCCAACCGTGGTCACCTTGACCCCACGCAGCAGCGCTTCAAAGCCCAGAAGCGAGGTCATCGTCCAGACCTCATGCACCATGTCAAGAAGCGCCATCGGGTCACTGTCGGGCACGACCACATCCGCCAGCCCCTCGGCGGCGATGCTACCGTCGCGCAGCCCGGCCTCCACATCCGGGTGCGGCTTGTAGATCAGCACGGCGTCCGGGTTGGCCGCACGGGCCGCCCGCAGCAGGTCGGCATTGGTTGCGATTTTCTCACATCCCAGACGGACCGAGGCATCATCTGCCACCTGTCCGACCACGAGAATGCGGTGCCCCTCGGGCAGGTTCGGGACCGTTCCGCCGAGGTTGTATTTCGACAGGCTGTCCTGCACCAGCCGCCGGGTCAGGTTCTCGGCGCGCTGTTGCTGCTGGGCGGTCAGGGTCGCGCGGGCGGCGATCAGGTCTTCCAGGTCGCTGGGCTGATGCGGATCGTAGTAGATACCCTGCCGGTCGACGACCAGCGACAGTGGCGGCACCAGCGCCGCCCCCAGCCCGCGGGACCGCAGAAACCCGTCCTCGACACGATGGGCGCCCGGAGATTGCCCGGTGCCGGTGCGCCCGGCCCAGATCATCCAGTTGCGCCCGCTGGCGCGCGCGACCTTGGGGCTGTCGCTAAACCGCAGACGTCGGTAGCGGCCAAAGAACTGTTGCAGCGGCCGTCGTTTCCACAGCCGCATTCCTGAGGCGATCCAGCCTGCGCGATCCTGCTGCCAAGCGCGGGCTTCGGCCTCCAGCGCGTCGATCACCTCCTCCAGCTCGCAGAGCCGGTCGTGATAGGGGCTGTACCAGGTCGGATAGAGGATCATCGCCGCCGCAAACAGCTGCGCGCGGGTCAGGCGGCGCTGGCGCCGGGTGATCGGGAATTCATCCTCGCTGAGGCCCCAGCCCGCGTAGAAGGGCTGACCAAAAACGCGGGGTTTGTGACCGCAGAGGATGGCCTCGAACCCCATCTGCGAAGACACGGTATAAACGGCGATGGCGCCCTCCAGCAGCGCCCAGGGCGAGACCGGCGCATCAAGGATCTCGACCCGTCTCTGCGCGTCTGCGGCGGTATAGTAACCGGGGCGATGGCCTGCGCGGTCCTCCGGATGGGATTTGATGATGATGCGGGCGCCGGGATGTTCGTCCTGCGCATAGTAAAGCATCTCCTGAAAGCGCGCGTGATCGGTTCCTTCATGAGGGGTGGATGCGCGCACGGAGGCGTCGCCGCGGGCCTGATCAATCACCAGAACATAACCCGGTTCCGGCACCGGCGCGTTTGGCGAATAGGCGTTGTATTTGCTCAGATGGGCGTCCTGGAGCCGGGCAATCGCGCGGCGGGCGCGGCGCATCAGCGCGCTGTCATCCAGCGGGTGCGTGGCCAGCAGCTGCTCCAGATCCGAGGGGGTGGCGGGATCGAAATGCAACCCTGACCGGTCGAGCAGCAAGCCCAGCGGCGGCTCTCCCTCACGGCCGGGATAGATCGAGCGCAGAAACGCGTCTTCGACCCGCAGCAGGCCACAGCCCTGTGCCGCCGCCACGGCCAGACCACGATGAGCGGTATCGGCATTGCCCCAGACCGCGACAAGATCCTCTGCCGTCGGCTTGCCCAGCCGCAGGTCATAGCCCGCCAGTGACAGGATGCGCCGCAGCCGCCGCTGGCGCAGGAAACCGGCGTTGAAATAGTAAAGCCGGGAGCGAATGCCCCCGGCCCTTGTCGTCGGGTCTGTTCCCGTCATGTCATCAGCCGCCGCTGGCCAAACTTTCGACGCTGGCGATTGGCGCCAGCGGGCTGGCCAGAAGCGAGATGGTCTTGGTCCACTGGGCGTAGGGTGCCTCGGTCACATAGAGCGTGTCGGCATCGCGGATCACGAAGTCGCGCGCCACGAACAACCCGTTGGGCTTGGTCAGGTTCAGCACGTAGACCAGCCGCTGCGCCCCGATCAGATCGTTGCGCCCGAGCACCTGATTGGCGATTTCCGCAGGCTCATTGCGCAAGACGAAGACGCCTGTCGGATCTGATGCGGTGGAGACCAGACCGCCGACCTGGGCGATGGCCTCAAGTGCGGACAGGTTCTGGCTTTCAAACGGGACACGCGCCTGCGCGCTGGTTGCGCCCAAAGCAGTAAAGGAGCGACTGTCCTCTTCCACCAGGATCTTGTCACCGCCGCGCAGGGCGATGTCCAGCTCGGGGTGTTTGAACAGATCCTGGAACCAGATGGTGCCGCGCTCCGCACCACGAATAACGGTGATCTGGGCGTTTTCCGGCTCAATCGCGACGCCGCCGGCGCGGGCCAGCATGGTGGCCAGCGTCCGTGTCGGACGTTCGATCGCGTAAACCCCCTGTCCTCCGACAGCCCCGGTCAGGCTGACAGTGGCGCCATCGCCTGCGAGGCGGCGGACCTGAACCTGCGGGTCGGGGGTCTGATCTTCGAGTTTCTTGGTGATGGTGCGGCGCAGCTGATCCGGCGTATTGCCTGAGGCGCGCAGCCGACCGGCATAGGGCACGAAGATAAAGCCGGCGCTGTCGACCTGCACCTCTTCCAGCACCGTGGCATTGGTGGCCTCTGCCGCCAAGAGCCCGTCATCGACGTTTTCCCAGACGGTGAGGCCCAGAACGTCACCGGGGCGGATCACGTCGGAGGTCAGCTGACCGGCGCTGCGGAAGCTTTCGGAAAAGCCAAGCGCCGGGACAACGGCGGTGGCGCGGGTCACGCGATCATTGACCGATACAATGAAGGCATCGCCTTCTTTTTGCACGGAACCGGCATAAATCTGACGCTTGTTCGGGCCGACCTGGGGCAGGCCACAGGATGCTGCCAGCGTGACTGCGGCCAGAATCGCAACCGGGCGCGCCCATTGCAAGGGAACGGTTTTCACTGCTCGGTCTCCTCGACCTATTATTGTTCTGCCTCAAGTTTTAAGGCCAAGCTAGCGCAGTGTTTTGAAAAAATCCAGCCTTGGAGGTCTGCCTCGTCAGTTCACCACACGCAACTGTTGCCGCGGTGCCGCTGTCCCCTGGATCAGCGCCTGATAGGGGTCCTCCGGCGCCAGCATCATATCCACCACCTGCCGCAGCAGCTGGCGGCGGCCCTTGCGGGAATAGAAGCCACCGGGGAGCTGCGAGGTTTCCAGAAGATAGCGGCGATAATCCTTATAGGCGCGATTGTCCGGTCGTGCGGGCGCGGCAAAGAACTCCGGCAGGGGTTGGGTGGAGACAAATTCGGGCTTGTCGTAGACCGCCCTGCCAAACACCTTCAGCGGGATGCCGCGCCAGAGTACCTGCTGGCCGGCCGTTGAATTCACCGTGACCGCCGTGCGGGCCTCGTTCAGGAGGGTGGCGAGCTTGCCGCCACGCACGTAGTGGACGCGCTGTTCCAGCCCGTAGTGTTTTGCCAGCTGGCGCACTGCGCGCCGGATCGGAACACGGCCATCTTCCAGCGGATGCGCCTTGACCACCAGATGGTGATGGCGCGGCGCGCCCTCGGCAAAGCCCTGGAACACCTCGGTCAGGAAATCCGTGAGGCTGGCAAAGGGGGAATGCTCCTGAAAGGCGCTGTCATGTTCCAGTTGCAGCAGGGCCAGATGATAGGGAAAGCCGCCGTTGCGGATGCGCCGGGTCGCCAATCGGCGTTCCAGGGCCTGAATTGGCATCAGCAGCAGGCGGCGCAGATAGAGCTGAAATTCGCGGGTGACCGGCAGCGCCCGATGCGGGCGGAACTGGCGGTACCCCTGATTGAGCAGCATAACACAGCCGTGGTAAAGCGCGCCGTAGATGACATGTTGTCGGGTATCGCCCCAATGTGAAGGGGGCAGCGGCGCCTCCATATCGGAGAGCGCAAGCGCTGCGGTCATTTGCTCCACGGGCATGTCCATCAGCCGCGAGTTGCCGTTGGAGCCGTCCCGCTCATAGGTGACCCAATAGGGGCGCAGATAGCCTTCCTCAAAGACATGTACGCGGATGCCGCGGCTCCGCGCGATGCTCACCGCCTTGGCGTGGATCGGGCGGGTATCGCCGTAGAGCACCAGATCGGTGATCTTCTTGTCGTCCAGCATCGTCTCCAGATGGGTGGGCCAATCCTGTGGGGCGCCGCGATAGGGCAGGTAGCTGGCCCGGTCGCGCCAGAACGCCTGATCGCCGGCGTTGAACCCCACCCGCCACACGTCTGAGCCCGCAGCCTGCAACATCTCTGCCAGGCTGGCAAAGAACGGGCCATGAGGCCCTTGCAGAAACAAAAAGCAGCGTTGTGGATGGTCGGTCTTGTGCATAATGGGCCGAATATATCCCGATTGTACAAACAATGGCTTAACCCCTAATCGGATTTAACCATCTTTCCGCGCAAGGGTAGGCTGGCGCGGCTGGGCGAGGCAAGCCCAGTGGCGGCCTGTTCTGCGCCACAGCGACCCGGGCGCGCCTATCCGGCAACAGCGGGGCTTGCCGCGCGGCGGTCCAATGGCTACCAGAGAGGCGCCGGCCGACCAAGACGGCCATAACCGCATATGCAACCTGCAGGAGCCCGCCCATGTTCACAGGCATCGTCACCGATATCGGCATCATCACCGAGCTGGAGCAGCAGGGCGACCTGCGGGCGCGGATCAAGACCGGCTATGACACTGCAACCATCGACATCGGGGCCTCGATCGCCTCTGACGGTGTCTGCCTGACGGTGATCGCACTGGGGGAGGATTGGTATGATGTGCAGATCTCTGCCGAGACCATGTCCAAGACCAATATCGGCGGCAACGGCTGGACCCTGGGCAAGCGCGTCAATCTGGAACGCGCGCTGAAGGTCGGTGATGAGCTGGGCGGCCATATCGTGTCGGGGCATGTCGATGGCGTGGCCGAGGTGGTGGATCTCCGCGACGAAGGGGACAGCACCCGCGTGACTCTGCGCGCGCCACAGGAGCTGGCGCGCTTTATCGCGCCAAAGGGATCGGTGGCGCTGAATGGCACCTCGCTGACTGTGAATGATGTCGACGGATGTGATTTCGGCATCAACTTCATCCCGCACACTAAGGAAGTGACGACCTGGGGGGATGTCGCGATTGGCGATGCGGTGAATCTTGAGATCGACACGCTGGCCCGTTACGTGGCCCGGCTGAACGAGCAGGGCTGAGCCTCTTTCACGCGCGCCCCCGTGCAATCTGGGGCTGTCTGCCTGGGGCGTCGCAAAAGGCTCCCGCCCCCGTTCCCCGGCATCGCGGATGCCGTCTCAGGCGTTT
>NZ_JAYMXF010000001.1:0-1880 GCF_048055755.1 Phaeobacter sp. JH204B | reverse complement strand
GCCAGAGGCGGCATTCCCTTGGGTCACTCAGGGGAAAGGGGCACGGTGCCGCACCCCGCAAGGACGGCCGCGCGGCGGTACCCATGGCGGGCAGAGATCCGCACCTGGAACAGAGGCGCCAGAAATCCGCCTCTTTGTCCCTCCACCGTGGGATATCCGGGACACTGAGGGGAGGGCAGATTATAAGAGAAGCCCGCTCTGGCAGCGTGCGCGCAGGGGAGCCCAGCAGAGCGCATCCCTGCAGATTGAGGACAGGGGCCTGCCGGCTGATGCTTTCATCTTCTGACAGAAGGTCTGGCGATAGAGGGATCGGTGCCGAAGGCGGCGGTCCGAGGCGCCCTCAGAACAGGAAATCATCCGCCGCAAGATCACCGAATGCCGTGTTGAGCAGGGTCAGGGACTGGCCGTCCTGATCCCGGATCACCAGATTTGCGCCGTCTTCCTCAAGGTGGTTGTCGCGCAGATCGGCAAAATCCAGCACCCCGGTGGCAGCAGCCATGTCGATCCGGTCGTTGCCCTGAAAATCAATCACCACATCGGCCCCTCGTGAGAACACAAAGACATCCGCGCCCCGTCCCCCGACCATGCGGTCATTGCCGCCGCCGCCTTCCAGCGTATCTTGCCCGGCGCCGCCTTTCAGCGTGTCGCGTCCGCGCCCGCCCTCCAGCAGGTCATGGCCTTTGCCGCCCTGCAGCCGGTCGCTGCCCTGCCCGCCGATCAGCACATCGCTGTTGCGTGCCCCGGCCAGCGTGTCGCGCCCGGCGTTGCCGACCAGCGTATTGGCGGCGCCATTGCCGATCAGATGGTCATTGCCGACCCCGCCCCAGGCGTCCTCGATCAGGTTGACGGTACGCCCGTCTACCCGGACCGCGGCGGCCATGGCGACATTGTTCTCAAGACTGCCGATGGTGGAATACTGCCCCGGGCGCAGGTCGATCCGGCTGTTGCTGCCAAGATCGGAGGCGTCGATCAGATCCGCGCCGCCGGCATCCCAGATGGTCAGGCTGACATTGCGCGCCACCCCATCCGCACCGCGCAGCGTCATCTCATCCGCCCCGTATTGATAGGCCTGGCTGCCACGCCCGTCGCCGACCCCGAAATAGCTGGTGGCATCGGTGCGGGTGTTTGTATTGGCGCCATAAAGCGCCTGCAGCGCCTGCATGTCCCAGAGCATCGGGGTCAGCGCCCAGCCCTGCGCGTTATAGCTCAGATCCGCCTCGCCCGGATGGGCGACATAGGACATCACCGTGAACTGGCCGTTGGTGGCCGCGTCGCTGGGCTGCTCATTGGGATGACGCAGCCCCAGCGCATGGCCCAGCTCGTGCAGATAGGTGTTCCAGCTGGTATGCCCCAGTATCGGGCCGATGCCCGGCACATATTGATTGGGGTTGCTGCTGTTGATCCAGAGATCCCCGGCCATAGAGGCCTCCGTGCCCAGATCATCTGCATCGGGAAAATTGGCGACAAAGCCAAAGAGACCGGTGTTGTCAAACCCGTAGCTGGCAAAGGCGATATCCAGCACATCCCCGGGTCCGGCAGGGGTGAGATTGACATTGGCGACCTCGTTCCAGGCTGCCACTGACTGTAGCATCAGCGCCTGTTGCCGCGCATCCATCGCAACAGAGGCGCTGGCCGGGATATAGCCTGCCCTGACAGCATAGTCGTCAAAGACCGGGTCATAGGGGTAATAGCCTGGCACCTGGCTCACAAAGCCATAAGAGATCGTGTCATCCCCGTCGTGCCAGCCATCGGTGTTGCTGACCAAAAGGGCGCGGTAATCCTGATATAACGGCATGGGATCTGCTTTCCATCTGTAATGAAACAAGACTCACGTTAAACGTGCATATTGTAGATAAAGATCGCGCAATAGTAGATTTTTT